>NZ_JBEZJP010000084.1:0-24476 GCF_040653175.1 Actinomadura sp. NPDC048032 | reverse complement strand
GGCAGTGCACTTGGTCATGTTGAACGTGTGCTCGGACGCGTAGTCGGAGAGCGCACCGTAGACAGCGGGCCACCAGTCCTGGGGGAGCTGGGGCAGGTTCATCAGGTCGCCGAGACGCTCGATCGGCTCCGGCACCGGCACTTTCTGCGTGCCGCCCTCGGGCGGCTGGTGCCGGTTTCCGTCCCACAGCAGGTGCTGGGACATGGTCAGGCCCGGTAGGTTCAGGCTCCACAATGCCCTGGAGAAGCCGCCGAGACCGAACCAGTTCGGACCGATCGCTGCGGCGCCCAGTTCATCGCGCACTTGCTGTGCCAGCGCCGCGAGGTTGAGCGGTTCGGCGGCGCCGTTGTACTCACGCGACACGATCGATCTGAAAGACTCGTAGGCACCGGAACTATGGGCGGCGACGGTTCCTGGAGGTCCGGTGCCGTCGCTTTCCGGCGTGATCTCTCCGCCCGGGTCGTCGTCGAGGTCGATGGATTCGCCTTGGACGAGCGCGAGCATCTGATGACCGTTGAGTACCTGGTCGGCGATCGAGGTGTACGCCTCGGCCGCGTCCAGCGGCGACATGATGAGCGTACGCCGGTCCGCCCGGCGCAGCCGTTGGAGCAGCGGCGTCATGTCGGAGTCGCCCGAGGCGATGATGAACTCCTCGCACACCGGCTCCGTCGACAGCGCGTCGATCGCGTCGACGACCACCCTGATGTCCGCTCCGTTCTTCGTCGCGTTGTATCGCGGGCAGTCGACAATCTCGAACCCGGCCCGCACGAACGCGCCCCGGTAGCGGGAGAAGTACTTGCGCTCCGTACCCATCGGCACGTAACCGCTGGGATTCAGGTAGCACCGCAGCACGAGCCATCGCCGCCGCGCGCCGGTCTCCGAGATCTCCGATAGCCGCCGCAGCCACGCTCCGGGGTCCGTCGCGAACCGCTCGGCCGCCAGCGGATCCAACTCGCACAGGCCGCTGAAGACATTGTCAAAGTCCAAATACAGTGCAGTCCGCATATGGTGCATGGCAGTAATCTAGCGCCATCGCATCTCCTGAGGCCAGATGGCTGATCCTGATTGCATGGGTGTAGTGAGCCTTTTTCGTGCGCTCCTCCCGGACGCAGGCTCCACGCGTTGATGGACAAGGTCCACTGGGATTACCCGGCTCCAGAATGAATTCGCTGCTGAACTCGGGAAGGCCGCTATCGTTCGTTGCCCGCTCGCCGGGTTCTGAATCCCAAACCAGGGGCCGAAGACGAAGGGTGGCCGTTGTCGGTTTCGGCTGTTCGGGGCCGGTGGTGCTGGCCGCTTTAAAGATCGTGTTGGCGGCTGGTGTCCATACCCGGCCGTGCCCCTAGCAGGAGGCCCTTGCTCGTGCTTTGCTAATCGCATTCGACCGTTACGGCATTGCGGTCGACCCCAGGGGGATGCGCACGTGACGCGCGGCGGGGCGTGCGGCAAGGAGGGACAATGCCTCTTACGTCGAAACTCTTCCGCGACGACGTGGCGCTGCAGAAATGCCTGGTGTCGGACGCCGACGTGACCGCTCCTGGCGAGATCGAGGGGATGCAATACGGCCAGACGACGGCGCGGACCGTACTGGCCTTCAACACGCGGACGGCGCATCGCGGGCGACATACTGCGCGTGGCGGGAAACCCAACTCGTACAGGCCAGACTCCGGAGTGGCGATCCTGGAGTCAAGGCGCGCAAAGCGCGGAATGGCGTTCAGGCCACACATGGCCTCACGTCGGGCGCTCCACGGTCCGGGCGCACGATAAAGGCGTGCGAAGGAAGTCAGCCTTGCTGGTCGTGCTGTGTCATCCCTCGGATGTGTCGGGTTGCGGTGGCGCAGATGGTCTGCGCTCGGGTGGGCTGCGTCAGCCGGGCTGCCATGTGAATCGACGCCATGGTGCGGCGGCCTGGGTGAACGGTGCGTCACAGGCAGTGATCGATGGGTGGGTTGGGGGGCATTTCGAGGGGTAGGCAGAGCGTGATCAGCCGCGCCCTGGATCGTGGGGTGACGCGGTACACCTGATCTCGCTCGGCTGGCCAGCGTCCACCGGGCGGCGCATTCGGCGGCGGCTCGTCGGTGCCGCCGTCGTCGGATCAGGGTGGCGGACCTGCTGACCGGCGCGCCGGCCAGGCAGGCGAAGGACATCGCCTGCTGCTGGTGGTGCGGGGCATAGGCAGAGGAAGGTCCATGGAACTGACGGCCACGACGACCATTCGCAAACCCGTACCGGAGGTCTACGCGTTCTGGCGCGATCTGGAGAACCTGCCGACGTTCATGGCACATCTCGCGGAGGTGCGCGGCACCGGTGACCGCAGGAGCCATTGGGTCGCCAGCGCCCCGTTCGGCGAGGACGTCGAGTGGGACGCGGAGATCACCGACGAGGCTCCCGGCGAAAAGATCGGGTGGCGGTCGACGGGCGACGCCGACGTGCCCAACTCCGGCACGGTCCGGTTCATGCCGGCCCCGGACGGTGCGAGCACCGAGGTGCATGTCGGCTTGGTGTACGACATCCCGGGCGGCGCGGTCGGCAAGACGGTCGCCAAGTACTTCGGCGAAGAACCGCACCAGCAGCTCGACGACGACCTGCGCCGGCTCAAGCAGGTGCTGGAGACCGGCGAGGTGGTCCGGTCCGACGGCGCTCCGTGGGGCAAGCGGGCCCGCAAGGAGTTCCCGCAGCGTCCAGCGCAACCGCTCTCGGAATCCGAGCTCGCGAAGGGGGCGGACGAATGAGAGCGAACACCTGGGCGGGCCGCAACAAGGTCGAGGTCCGCGACGTGCCGGACCCGACGATCCTGAACAGGCGCGATGCCATCGTGCGGATCACCTCTACCGCGATCTGCGGCTCGGACCTGCACCTGGTCGACGGGTATGTGCCCACGATGCAGGACGGCGACGTCATGGGCCACGAGTTCATGGGCGAGGTGGTCGAAGTCGGCGCGGGCGTCGATCCGGATCGGCTGCGCGCCGGAGACCGGGTCGTGGTGCCGTTCCCGATCGCCTGCGGCGCGTGCGCCGCCTGCGCCGCCGAGCTGTACTCCTGCTGCGAGAACTCCAACCCCAATGCCGGGGTCGCGGAGAAGATGTTCGGTCACCCGGTCGCCGGAATCTTCGGATACTCGCATCTGACCGGCGGCTTCGCGGGGGGACAGGCGCAGTACGCGCGGGTGCCGTTCGCCGATGTCGGTCCGCTGAAGATCGAATCCGACCTGACCGACGAGCAGGTGCTGTTCCTCTCCGACATCCTGCCCACCGGCTACATGGGCGCCGAGATGTGCGACATCCAGCCCAGTGACGTGGTGGCGGTGTGGGGCGCCGGCCCGGTCGGCCAGTTCGCCATGGACAGCGCCCGGGCGCTCGGAGCCGCGAAGGTCATCGCCATCGACAAGGAGCCCTACCGGCTGCGGATGGCCGAACGGGCGGGCCACACGCCGGTGAACTTCGAGGAGGTCGACGTACGGTCCCGGCTGCTCGAACTGACCGGTGGCCGGGGACCGGACAAGTGCATCGACGCGGTCGGCCTGGAGGCCTCCCACGGCAGCGCGCACATCGCCGCCTACGACCGGGTCAAGCAGGCCGTACGGTCGGAGACCGAGCGCCCGCACGCGCTGCGCCAAGCGATCCTGTCGTGCCGCAGCGGCGGCGTGGTCTCGGTGATCGGCGTCTACGGGGGCCTGCTGGACAAGTTCCCCGCCGGCGCGTGGATGAACCGGTCGCTGACCCTGCGTACCGGTCAGTGCCACGTACAGCGCTACATGAAGCCGCTGCTGCGGCGCATCGAGCGCGGAGAGTTCGATCCGACCCGGATCATCACCCACACGCTGCCGCTCGACGAGGCGGAACGCGGCTTCGAACTCTTCAAGAACAAGCAGGACGACTGCGAAAAGGTCGTCCTCAAACCCTGACGGCCCTCCCCGGTCGGCCGCCGCGGCGAGCGCGGTGGCCGGCTGCGGGTCTGTCCGGCGGCGCCGGTCTGCGGTGCCGCGTGCGGACGGGTGCTGCTGTGAAGGCGGGAGCTACCCGTCCTTCTCGTCCCGCCGGCCGCCGGGGTCGGGATGGTAGCCGTAGGCGGCGGCCCGGACCGTGTCCTCGTCCTCCAGCCCGGAGCCGATCGCGCCGCCGACGGTGGCCATCGAGCTGATGATCCAGGCCAGCATCAGGTAGTCGGTGGAATCGACCGGCCGCTGCAGGGTCTGCTCCAGCACCGGTGCGTCGATCAGCAGCGCCGCGGCGAGAATCGTTCCGGCGAACAACACCAGATAGGACACCGCGGTGGCCAGGGTGAGGGTGAGGATCGTGCCCACGTTGAACAGCCGGGCCAGCTCGGCCGGTGTCTCGCGGTCCGGTTTCTCCCACAGGTCGTGCGCGATGATCAGCCAGGCCACCAGTGCGGTCAGCCCGAGAATCATGATCGCGGTGAGGCGGAGTGGGCCCAGCGCATCGCCCATCTCCCAGATGGTGCTGGTGGTGAGCGCGAACGCGGCCGTGCCGAAGACACCGACCAGCAGCTTGGACAGGCCCAGCAGGGCGCGCCCCGGGCGGTTCGCCCGGACCATTCCGGTCACCAGCCGCACCCGGCCGATCAACTGTGAGGCGACGTAACCCAGTTCCCCGGCATCGGTCTCGCCGACCACCCGGTGAATGGCGCCGACCTGGCTGGCCAGCTTGCCCGATGCCTCGCCGGCCGACGGTACCCGGTCCTGGCGAGCGTCAGTGAGCAGCCGGTCCACGAGCTCCGGAACGGCGGCGCGGACCGCTCGCAGATGGCGCAGCCCCAGCGCGGGCAAGGACACCAGCGCGACTCCGCGCCGGGCGGACGTCCGCGCGACCAGCGGCACCCCGTCGGTGTGCAGCGGCAGGTCGGTCAAGCAGATCGCGACGTCCCATCGGGCGTCGGCGCGCCGGCGGGCGAGATCGTCCAGTAGGGCCTCAGCGCCGCCGTCGCGGCGGGGGGCCACTTCACCCCAGCCTTCCCGGACGATCCACCGCACGTCCGCATCCACCCGTTCGCCGAGCAGGCCGGCCAGCTCGGCGGTGAGTCGCGCCACCACCTTGGCCGGATAGTCCGGCGGGGTCGCCACGAGCCCGACGACGATCTCCGGCCGTTGCTGATCACTGGCGGCCATGGACGCTCCCCACCGGTAGCCGTATGAAATTCCACGTCTGGCTACCCGCGGTCGCGCGACACATGTGTCGGGTGCCGGATCCGCTCCGAGGGGAAGCAATCTGCTGATCGGCTATCCAGAGCCGAAGGCGAAGGCCGTGACGGACGCACGTTCGTGGTCGACGAACGTGCGTCCGACGTGCAGCGGCGGTGGCCTACTGGGCTTTGGCGAACTCCTGCACGATGCGCTCGCAGAAGTCCGGCAAGTCGTCGGGCGACCGGCTCGTGGTGATGTTGCCGTCGGTGACGACCGGCTCGTCGACCACCTCGGCCCCGGCGTTGCGCAGGTCGGTGCGCACGCTCGGCCACGAGGTCAGCCGACGGCCCCGCGCGACGTCGGCCTCGACGAAGTTCCACGGGCCGTGGCAGATCGAAGCGACCGGCTTGCCCGACCGGACGAAGTCCCGGACGAACCGCACTGCGGCGGGTTCCATCCGCAGTTTGTCCGGGTTCACCGTTCCGCCCGGCAGGAGCAGCGCCTCGTAGTCGTCGACCGACACATCGCCGACCAGCTGGTCTACCGGGAAGGTTCCGGCGTCTTCGAGGTCGTGGTCGCGCGCCTGGATCTCGCCGCTGGTGATGGAGACCACGACGGTGCGGGCGCCGGCGTCGTCCAGCGCTTGCCGCGGCCGCTCCAGCTCGACTCGCTCCACCCCGTCGGCCGCGAGGATGGCGATCCGGCGTCCGTTCAGCTCTCCAGCCATGTCAGGCACCCGCCCCCGCCATCTCCGGGTGCAGGACGACCTTCGTCCAGCCGTCGTCTCGCTTGTCGAAGTGCTCGTAGGCCTCCGGCGCGCGGTCGAGGGGCAGTTCGTGGCTGACGATGAAGGACGGTTCGGCCTTGCCCGCGGCGATCAGGTCGCGCAGTTGCCGGTTGTACCTCTTGACCGGGGCCTGGCCGGTGCCGATGTGCTGGCCCTTGAACCAGAACATGCCGTAGTCGAAGGCGAGTTTGCCCTGTCTGGCCAGCTCGTCGGCGGCCCCGGGGTCCTGGGGCACGAAGACGCCGACGTTGCCGATGTTCCCGGTGAAGCGCACCGAGGCGACCAGCCGGTTCATCGTCAGGTTGGCCTGCTCCTGCCCGTCGGGCTCGTGCGCCTGGTAGCCGACGCACTCGCAGCCGTTGTCCGCGCCCAGGCCCATCGTCTCGTCCAGAACGGCCTGCACCGGGTCGACCTTCGAGTCGTCGATGGCGATCGCGCCGATCGACTCGGCCAGTCGCAGCCGGTCGGGGTGCCGGTCGACGACCATCACCTTGCTCGCCCCTCGGATGGTCGCCGAGAGGGCGGCCATCAGCCCGACCGGACCCGCGCCGTAGACGACCGTCTGGTCGCCGGGTCGCACGCCGGCCATCTCGGTGGCGTGGTAGCCGGTGGGGAAGATGTCGGCGAGCATCACGTAGTCGGTCTGGCGCTGCTCGGCGTCCTCGCCCAGCCGCAGGCAGTTGAAGTCACCCCAGGGCACGCGCAACAGCTCAGCCTGCCCGCCGCTGTAGGGGCCCATGTCGGCGAAGCCGTACGCGGCGCCGGCCATTTTCGGCTCAGGCTGAGCGGTCAGGCAGTAGTTCGTGAGCTGACGCTCGCAGTTCTTGCAATGTCCGCACGCGATGTTGAAAGGCAGGACGACCCAGTCGCCCACCCGGACCTTGTCGACCCCGTCACCTATTTCCACCACCCGGCCCAGGTTCTCGTGTCCGAACGAGCGGCCGGTCTCGAAGTCCGTCCGGCCCTCGTACATGTGCAGGTCCGAGCCGCAGATATTCGCCGACGTGATCCGCACCAGTACGTCGGTGGGCCGCTCGATCCGCGCGTCCGGCACATCCTTGACGCTGACCTGTCGCGGTCCCTCGTACACCACTGCCTTCATGATCTCCCCCTTGTCGTAGATGTCTCCGCCGGAGAAGGAACCGGGCGAAGTCCGCCGCCCCGGAGGCCGGCGCGCCCGGTCCGTCACACCGGATTCTCGTAGCGGACGTTCAGTTCGCCGTTCGCGACGGTGATGTGGATGGTCGCGCCGTCCCGGACATCCCCCGCGATGAGCGCGCGGCCGAGCCGGGTCTCGACCTCGCGGGCGATGAAGCGGCGGAGCGGGCGGGCGCCGTACACCGGGTCGAAGCCCTGCTCGGCGATCAGCCGCCGGGCGTCCTCGTCGATCGCCAGGCGCATCTGCCGGTCGGCCAGCCGGGCGCGGAGGTCGTTGAACATCAGGTCGACGACCTGCTCGATCTGCGGCAGCGTGAGCGGCTTGAATAGGACGATGTCGTCGACCCGGTTGAGGAACTCCGGACGGAAGTGGCGGCGCAACTCGCCCATCACCCGGTCGCGGGCGCCCGGCTCGATGTCACCCTCGGAGGTGACGCCCTGCAGCAGATGCTCCGACCCGATGTTGGACGTCATGATGATGACGGTGTTGCGGAAGTCGACGGTGCGGCCCTGCGCGTCGGTGAGGCGGCCGTCGTCGAGCACCTGGAGCAGCGTGTTGAAGACGTCGCCGTGCGCCTTCTCGATCTCGTCGAACAGCACGACGGAGTAGGGCTTGCGCCGGACGGCCTCGGTGAGCTGGCCGCCCTCCTCGAACCCCACGTAGCCGGGGGGTGCGCCGACCAGCCGGCTGACGGTGTGGCGCTCCTGGTATTCGCTCATGTCGATGCGGACCATGTTCTCCTCGGTGTCGAACAGGGCCGCGGCGAGGGTGCGGGCCAGTTCGGTCTTGCCGACGCCGGTGGGGCCGAGGAAGACGAACGAGCCGATGGGGCGGCGCGGGTCCTTGATGCCGGAGCGGGCGCGGATGATGGCGTCGGACACCAGCTGGACGGCCTCTTCCTGTCCGACCACGCGCTCGTGCAGAACCTTGTCGAGCTTGAGCAGCTTGTCCCGCTCGCCCTCCTGCAGGCGGCTCACCGGGATGCCCGTCCAGCGCGACACGATCGCCGCGATCTCCTCCTCGGTCACGACCTCGCGCAGCAGCCGCCCGCCGTCCTGCTTGCCGGCCAACCGCTCCTCCTCAGCGCGCAGCCGCCGCTCCAGGTCGGGCAGCCTGCCGTGCCGCAGCTCGGCTGCACGGTTGAGGTCGTAGTCGCGCTCGGCGCGAGCGGCCTCCTGCCGAAGCTGTTCGATCTCCTGGCGCAGCGCCTGCACCTTGCGGAGCGCCTGGCGCTCGGCCTCCCACTGGGCGCGCATGGAGTCGGCCTCGGCGCGCAGCCCGGTCAGTTCCTTCCGTAGTTTCTCCAGGCGGTCCTTGCTCGCCGCGTCCTCCTCCTTGGACAGTGCGGCCTCCTCGATCTCCAGCCGCATGACGCGGCGGGTGAGCTCGTCCAGCGGCGCCGGCAGGGAGTCGATCTCGGTGCGCAGCATGGCGCATGCCTCGTCGACCAGGTCGATGGCCTTGTCCGGCAGGAACCGGTCGGAGATGTAGCGGTGGCTGAGCGTCACGGCGGCGACGAGGGCGGCGTCCTGGATCTTCACACCGTGGAAGACCTCAAGGCGTTCCCGCAGGCCGCGCAGGATGGAGACGGTGTCCTCCACGGTGGGCTCGTCGACCAGGACGGGCTGGAAGCGCCGCTCCAGGGCCGCGTCCTTCTCGATGTGCTTGCGGTACTCCTCCACGGTCGTGGCGCCGATCATGTGAAGTTCGCCGCGGGCGAGCATGGGCTTGAGCATGTTGCCGGCGTCCATGGCCCCTTCGGTGGCGCCCGCGCCGACGACGTTGTGCAGCTCGTCGACGAACAGCAGGATCTGGCCCTCGGCGGCCTTGACCTCGTTGAGCACGGCGGTGAGGCGTTCCTCGAACTCGCCCCGGTACTTGGCGCCGGCGACGAGCGAGCCCATGTCCAGATTGAAGATCGTCTTGTCGCGGAGGCCCTCGGGGACGTCGCCGTTGGTGATGCGCAGGGCGAGCCCTTCGACGATGGCGGTCTTGCCGACGCCGGGGTCGCCGATCAGCACGGGGTTGTTCTTGGACTTGCGGGACAGGATCTGGACGACACGGCGGATCTCGGTGTCCCGGCCGATGACGGGGTCGAGTTTGCCTGCCGCGGCATCGGCCACCAGGTCACGGCCGTACTTCTCCAGCGCCTCGTAGGCGACCTCGGGCATCGCGGACGTCACCCTCTGGTTCCCGCGGATCCGGGTGAGGGCCTCCAGGAAGGAGTCCCTGGTGATGCCCTGACGGCCCAGCAGCCGTCCCGCCGCCGTCGCCGAGCCCTCCTCCAGCAGTGCCATGACGAGGTGTTCCACGGAGACGTAGTCGTCCTTCAGCCGTTCGGCCTCCTGCTGGGCGGTGTCGAGGAGGCGGGAGAGCCTCTGGGTCACCAGGACCTTGCCGGGCTCGGTGCCGGGACCGCTCACGCTGGGGCGGTGTCCCAGCTCAGCCTCCAGCGCCTCGCGCAACCGCGCCGGATCGGCCTTCGCCTCGGTGAGCAGTCGCGGGACCAGTCCGTCGGGCTGGTCGAGCAGGGCGAGCAGGAGGTGCTCGCCGTCCACTTCGACATGGCCGAAGCGCAAGGCCTTGGTCTGGGCGTCGTGCAAGGCCTCCTGGGATTTCTGGGTCAGGCGGTTGGGGTCCACGTTCGGCCTCCGGTGTGGTGGTGGATGCGCAGTTCCCGCTCGAGCTCGGCGACGCGGTCGAGCAGTTCGACCACGAGTCCCAGCGCGGCGTAGTTGAGGCAGAGCCCCGTCCGCAGGCGTTCGAGGCGTGCGTACGCGGCGACTTGCCCGGGCGGGAACCAGAGCCGGCCGGAGCGGTCGCGTTCGGGATCGAGCAGCCCGAGACGCACCAGCCGGCGTGCCAGCTCGGGATGGATTCCAGCGGCCTCGGCGAAGGCGTCGAGGTCCATCCGCCGGGAACGGGTCGGGATGATGGCGTAGACCGTGCCGGGCAGCAGCTGGACCATCACGATCTCCTCGGGTCGAACGGTGACGCCGAGGCGAGCTCTTCGAGCAGCCGGCGTTCCGTGTCGGATGGCTCGGGCGGCACCACGATCCGGACTTCGGCGAACAGGTCGCCCGGGGTGCCGCGGGGGTTGGGCAGCCCGCGGCCGCGCAGCCGGAGCCGCCGCCCACTGGACGTGCCGGGGGGCACCTTCACCTTGGCCTCGCCGCCGGGCGTCTGCAGTGCCACGGTCGTGCCGAGGGCGGCCTCCCACGGAGCGAGCGGCAGGTCGGTGTATATGTCGCGACCTTCGACGCGGTAGCGGGGATGCGGGGCGATCCGCACCACCAGGAAGAGGTCGCCGGCGGTGTCGCCGCTCCCGCCCTGCCCGGCCAGCCGGATGCGCTGGCCGTCGGTCACACCGGCGGGAACGGTGACGTCGAGGGTCTGCCGGCCCCCTGGACGTTCGAGGGTGATGGTGCGTCTGGTCCCTCGGTATGCCTCCTCGACGCTGACCTCGATCTCGGCCTCCTGGTCTGCGCCCTGCGACGGGGACCAGGCCGACCAGCCGCCGCCGCCACGCCCGCGGCCACCGAAGATCCCACCGAACAGATCCTCCAGGTCGATGTCCTCGCCGAACCCGCCGGTGCGGCCGCCGCCCGTGGTGGCGTAGGGCCCGGCGCGTCCGGCGCGTCCGGCGCCGGCGGCGGCACCCGCACGAGAGCGTGCCCACATGTCCGGGTCGACGTCCTCGGGAACCCGCCGGAAGTCGGGCCCGAAGGCGTCATAGCGGCGGCGCTGCTCGGGGTCGGACAGGATGGCGTAGGCCTCGGAGACGTCCTTGAACCTCTCCTCGGCTCCGGGGTCCTTGTTGATGTCGGGGTGGTGGGCCCGGGCGAGCTTGCGGTAGACCCGCTGGATCTCGTCCTGGTCGGCGTCCCGGGAGATCCCGAGCACCTCGTACGGATCTTGGACGGCCATCAGTCACCGGCCTTGCCCGACACCGACACCAGCGCCGGACGCAGCTGGTTCTCGTCGTCGCCGTAGCCCGGCTGGTGCACCTCGACCACCGTGCCGGGCGGAACATCGGGGTCGGTGCGCACGGCGACCGCCGAGTGCCGGGCCGGATCGAACGGGACCCCCAGGTCATCGTGACGCGGATAACCGAGGTCGCGCAGGGTCGCCACGGCCCGGTCCCGGACGCTGCGAATGCCCTCGACGACGCTCGCCGGGTCGGACTCGGCGTGCTGGAGTGCGCGTTCGAGGTCGTCGAGAACCGGCAGCCACGCCGCGGTGGCCTCCGCCCGCTGGGCACGGCGCTGCGTCTCCAGTTCGCGTGCCATGCGCTTGCGGAGGTTGTCGAGGTCGGCGAGCGCGCGCCGCCACAGGTCCTCGAGTTCCTCGACCCGTGCCCTGAGCCGTTCGACCTCGCCGGGATCCCGGCCGGCCGGCTCGGCGGCGCTCTCCTGCTCGGACCCCTGCCCGGCGCTCTCTGGCCGCTCGACTGACCGGTCGCGGTCGGCCGGCTGTCCGGTCTGCTCAGTCCGTCGTGAATTCGGCGTCGATGACATCGTCATCCGAGCCTTCCGTCGTCGCTCCGGCGGGACGCTCGCCCGCGCCCGCTCCGGTGGTCGTTCCCAAGCCGTGCAGGATCTGCTGGAGTTCGGAGGTGAGCGTGCGCAGCCGGTCCAGCGGCGCCTCCTCCTTGATGGCCTGCCGGGCGTCCTCGATCAGCGCCTCGGCCCGCGACTTCTCATGCACGGGCACCGTGTCACCGAGTTCACCGAGCCGGTGTTCGACCTGGTAGACGGCCGAGTCCAGCTCGTTGCGCGCGTCGACCTGCGCGCGCAGCCGGGCGTCCTCCTGCCGGTTCTGCTCCGCATCGGCGATCATGCGCTCGACCTCGCTCTCGTCGAGGTTCGAGCTCTGGCTGATGGTGATGTGCTGCTCGGCGCCGGTGTCCTGGTCGCGCGCGGAGACGTTGAGGATGCCGTTGGCGTCGATGTCGAACGTCACTTCGATCTGCGGTTCGCCGCGCGGCGCGGGACGGATGTTCTCCAGCCGGAAGCGACCGAGCACCCGGTTGTCGGCGGCCCGTTCCCGTTCACCCTGCAGGACCACGATGTCGACCGCGTTCTGGTTGTCCTCGGCGGTGCTGAACGTCTCGGTGCGGCGGGCGGGGATGGTCGTGTTGCGCTCGATGATCTTGGTCATCACCCCGCCCATGGTCTCCACGCCGAGCGACAGGGGCGTGACGTCGAGCAGCAGGACGTCCTTGACCTCGCCCTTGAGGACGCCGGCCTGGATCGCGGCGCCCAGTGCCACGACCTCGTCGGGGTTGACCGACATGTTGGGGTCCTGGCCGCCGGTCAGCCTGCGGACGAGGCTCTGCACGGCGGGGATTCGGGTGGACCCGCCGACCATGATGACCTCGTCGATGTCGTCGGCGGTGACCTTGGCGTCGCTCATCGCCCGTTCCACCGGGCCGACGCAGCGCTCGATCAGGTCCGCTGTGATCTGCTCGAACGCGGAGCGCATCAGCGAGGTGTTGAGGTGTTTCGGGCCGCTGGCGTCGGCCGTGATGAACGGAAGGCTGATCTGCGTCTGGGTCACCGTGGACAGTTCGACCTTGGCCTTCTCGGCGGCCTCGAACAGCCGCTGCAGGGCCTGGGGGTCCGCTCGGAGGTCGATCCCGTTCTCGCGCTGGAACTCGTCGGCGAGGTGGTCGACGATCCGGCGGTCGAAGTCGTCGCCGCCGAGGTGGCCGTCACCGGAGGTGGCGCGGACCTCCACCACGTCGTCGCCGATGTTCAGCAGGCTGACGTCGAACGTACCGCCGCCCAGGTCGAACACCAGCACGGTCTCGTTGGCCTTCTTGTCGAGGCCGTAGGCCAGTGCCGCCGCCGTGGGCTCGTTGATGATGCGCAGGACTTCCAGCCCGGCGATCTTCCCCGCGTCGCTCGTCGCCTGCCGCTGGGCGTCGTTGAAGTAGGCGGGCACGGTGATGACCGCCTCGGTGACCTTCTCACCGAGCGACTTGCCGGCGTCGTCCGCCAGCTTGCGCAGCACCAGCGCCGAGATCTCCTCCGGCGCGTACTGCTTGCCGCGCACTTCGAAGCGTGCCGTCCCGTCGGACCCTTCGACCACGTCGAACGAGACCGCGTCCTTCTCGGTCTCGATCTCGTCGTAGCGCCGTCCGATGAAGCGCTTCGCCGAGGTGATGGTGCCCTTCGGGTTCATGATCGCCTGACGCCGGGCCAACTGCCCGACCAGCCTCTCTCCCTGTTCGGTGAAGGCCACCACGGACGGGGTCGTCCGCGCCCCTTCCGCGTTGGGGAGGACCCTGGGCTCACCGCCTTCCGTCGCCGCGATGACCGAGTTGGTGGTGCCGAGGTCTATGCCGACTGCTCTACCCATCAGGTTCCCTCCGATGGTCCTCACCGCGCTCTCCGGCGAGATGGCGTACGTCGTTGCCGGAGACGGCGATGCCTTCATCCCCACGCTGCGGCATCAGGGGGCCCGGCACATCCACTGACCGTGTAGGTCTGAGTTCGGCGCCCACTACGGGGCGCGTTGGTGAACCCGTCGCGGGGGATGGGCGGCAGGGCAGGCGGCGCGCGGGTCGGACCATCGGCCCGGCGTGGCCGGGCAGCCTGTTCGCGGGCGAGCCAGGCCTACAAGATCTGACGATGTGACGGCCCCCCGGGGCGGGGATGCTGCAAGCAGTTCTCCTTCTCCTCCGTCAGGAGATGACAGGGAGGCGGGATCATGGCCGTGATGGGAATCAGCAGGTTCGAGCGCTTCTTCAGGTCTGCCTCCGGGGTGGACGTCGACAAGAACGATCTGCGGCGCTACCACGAGTTCCTTGACGCCAAGCTGTACGACCTGCTCCTCATCGGGCAGGCCAGGGCGAAGGCGAACGGGCGCGACATCATCGAGCCGTTCGACCTCCCGATCACGAAGGGCCTGCAGGAGTGCATCCACCGGTTCCGCCGGCTGGACGAGGAGATCGAGGTCGAGCCGATCCTGGAGTTGCTGGCGAGGCGGCCGCCGCTGGACATCGCGGTCCGCGATGTCACCGATGAGAAGCTTCCCGAAATCGCGGGCGGCCTTTCCTACGCGCTGTCGCAGGCCTTCCGGATCGTGTTCCCGGACCGGCGCAACCCGCAGACCACGCAGTGGGAGCGTGTCCAGCGCCTGTTTGACCTGCTCTTGTGAGCGGGACCGCCGCTTTGACTGGTTCGTGATAGATGTGATCTGCGCAGGGTTATGCCTTAGCGTAAGTTTTATTTAATTTGCCCGCAAATGAGACAGTCGTGCGTCGGCGGTCGCGTAATCCCCGCAATCACGGGCACGTTGCCCGCATGGAGGGCAGACCGCCGACGCGGGGCGCGACGTTCGGTCGCCAACGGGAACAAGCGAGCATCGACGAGCTGCTGACGCGCGTCGACGGCCCGAGGGTCATGCTCGTCGAGGGGGAGCCGGGCATCGGGCGGACCCGCCTGCTCAAGGAGGCCGCGCGGATCGCCGCCGACGAGGGTTTCTCGGTGGTGGACCCGGATACGGCCCCCGAACTGCGCCGGCCTGCGGACCTGGAGTCGTTGCTGTCGGTACTAGACGAGCCTGGCCCGCCTTCGCCGTCGGCAGGCGGACAGGACCGTTCGGCCGAGCGGCTGCGGGTCGCACTGGAACGGCGGGCCCGTTCCACCTCGCTGCTGGTCGTGCTGGACGATCTCGATTGGGCCGATCCCGAGACGCTCCTCGCGCTGCGAACGCTGCCGAGCCGGCTCGCATCGTCTCCCGTGTGGTGGATTCTCGCACGCCGCACCGGTTCCGGCGGTGCCGAGCCCGATCGGCTGTTCTCCCGGTTGAAGGCGCGCGGCGCCGTCCTGTTCCAGCTCCGTCCTCTGCCGGATGAGGCCGTCTTCGAGCTGGTCACCGCCACTCTGGGCGCGTGCCCTGATGCCGACCTTCGCGTGCTCGCGGACAAGGCCGGCGGCAATCCGCTGCTGCTTCTCGAGCTGATGAACGGACTGCTCGACGAGGGCTGTGTGGTGACCGCCCGGGGCCACGCTCACCTCAGTGCCTCGCGGTTGCCGGAGCGGGCCCGTCTCGTCGTCCAGGGCCGCCTGGAAGATCTGGATCCGGCGGCCCGGCGGCTTCTCGAGGTGGCCGCGCTGCTGGGGCCCGCGTTCCACCCCCTGGTCGCCGCAGACCTGCTCGGCATCACCCCCTCCGAACTACTGCCGTCACTGGAGGCGATACTGGCGACCGAGTTGCTGGCAGCGCATGAGGACGCTCTGGTGTTCCGGCACGACCTGGTGCGCGAATCGCTGATCACGGATATCCCCGGTCCCGTCCGGCAGGCTCTGCATGTGCAGATCGGCAGGACCCTGCTGGAGCACGGCGGGAGGGTGAAGGCCGCGGCGGCCCACCTCATGGCGGGGGCGGTCTCAGGCGTCCCGGAGGTCCTCCAGAGCCTGGACCGGGCGAGCGCGCAGATGGTCGACACCGACCCGGCGGTCGCCGCCGAGCTGACCCAACGGGCGCTCGAGCTCACCGAGCCCGCCGATCCGCTGTGGTTCGCGCGCACGATGACGGCGATGCGGACGCTGGTCACCGCCGGTGACCTGAGGGGGGCCGCGGAGTTCGCGGAGGCCGCGCTCGACCAATGCGCCTCCGGCCCGTCGACCGCCGAACTGCTGACCGCGCTGTCCTTCGTCCTGGTGCCGATGGGGCAGGCCGCCAAGGCGTCGGACACGGCTAAGGCCGTGCTGGACATGCCTGATCTGACCGACGAGGTGCGCGACCGCGCCGAACTCGCTCTCCTGCAGGCCGAGGTCGGGCTCCAGGAGGGCGGAAGCGCGCTGGAACGGGCCAGAGAGATCCTCAAGGCGGTCGACGTGCCTGGCCGTGGCCTGATGACCGGGGCGCTCATCGTCCTGGCCGTGAACGACTGGGACAAGGGCGATCTGGTCGGCGCGCTCGACCTCACGCGAACCGGTGTGCGGCAGGTGTCCAACGACGGCGTGCATGAATGCCGGCTTCACCCAGGTCTGATACTGGCCTCGTTCCTGGTGGACGTCAGGCTCATGGACGAGGCGCGGCGGACGATGGTGCTGGAGACCGGCGGAGCCGAGGGGATCGGACGGGACGGCTGGGCGGCCGGATCGGCGATCGTGCGATCTCGCATCGACCTCGCTGAGGGGCGTCCAGAGGAGGCGATCCGCGGGGCGAGGGCGGCTCTGGAAGCCGCCGACGCGGTCGGGGCGCGCCTGCTGGGCGCCTGCGCCAGGTCCACGCTGTCCATCGCGGCGCTGCGCTCCGGCGATCTCGAGACGGCCGCCGAGCACAGCCTCGGAGGCAAGGACGCGGGCGGCCCGGCGTCCCCTCCCTTCGACCTGACCCGAAGCGAGTTGATCCGGGCTCAGGTGACCGAGGCGCGTGAGGGGCCGCGAGCCGCCCTGCCCGGTGTGAGCCGACTCCTCGACGGCCTGGCGACGCACAACAGGGTGCTGATCTGCGATCCGACCGCGGCGGCCTGGCTGGTCCGGACGGCGGTCGCGGTGGGTGAGCCCGGGCATGCCGAGAAGGCCGTTGCCGCGGCCGACCGGCTCGCCGACATGAACCCGGGGCTGCCCAGTCTCTCCGCCGCCGCGGAGCACGCCCGCGGGCTGCTCCACGGCGATCCGGATCTCCTGCGACACGCCGGGGCGGAGCACGCCGACCACTGGTCATCCGCGTCCGCCTACGAGGACCTCGGCATGCTGCTGAGCGGACTGGGCGGCGCGCGCGGTCGTACGATCCAGTGGTTCGACGAGGCTCTCTCCCGCTACGCGGCGGCCGGTGCCGAGCGGGACGCGGCCCGCATCCGCGGGCGCCTGCGGCGGATGGGGGAACGCCGCAGGCACTGGGAACACCGCGATCGGCCCGTGACCGGCTGGGGCAGCCTCACCGGGACCGAGCAGCGGATCTCCGGGCTCGTCTCCCAAGGGCTCACCAACCAGCGCATCGCCGATCAGCTGTTCGTCAGCGTCCACACCGTCGCGTTCCACCTGCGGCAGGTCTTCCGCAAACTCGACATCCGCTCGCGCGTCGAACTGGCGCGGCAGGTCCTCGAACACTCCGACGACCCTCCCGACGCGCATACCAAGAAGGGCTCCGACGGCCCGGAGGCCGAGTAGCCCGCCGTCCACAGACGCCCTGGACCGGAAACGCCACGGACCGGCAGGGGCAGCCGGGTGGCAGCTTGCCGGAGCGCCGACGGCATTGATCGTCCGCAGATCAGTGCCTCTTAGGCATTTCCCTACCTGCGTGTTCGGCTGGCCGTGCCCTGAGAGGGAAGGCCGCGATCATGGGCCCGGAATCCGTGTTCATCGTCGTCCTGGCCACCGCGGCCGTGGTCCTGCTCTCCCGGGCCCTGTCGGCGCGCATAGGGATGCCCGAAGCGATCCTGCTCGTCGTGCTCGGCGCGGCGATCGCGTTCCTGCCCGGCATGCCCGAGATCGAACTGCCGCCGGAAGTGGTGCTGCTCGGCTTCCTGCCCCCGCTGGTCTACTACGCGGCGTTCTTCAGTGCCCCGCGCGAGGCGAAGGCGGAGGCCGTGCCGATCACGACACTCGCGATCGGCCTGACAACGGTGACCACCTTCGCCGTCGCCGCCGTCCTGCGGTGGGTTCTGCCCGACCTGGGCTGGGCGGCGGCCCTGGCCCTCGGGGCCGCCGTCGCCCCCACCGACCCCGTCGCCGCAATCTCGATCATGAAGCGGCTGAACGCGCCGGTTCGGATCGTGACCATCATCGAAGGGGAGAACCTCATCAACGACGCCGTCGCGCTCACCGCCTTCGTGCTGGCCGTCGAGGCGCTGACAACGCCCTTCAGCGTCGGCCACGGCATAGCGCGGCTGGCCGGAGTTGTCGCCGGCGGCGTGGCGTACGGCCTGGCAGTGGGGTTCGTCGCGTCCCGCCTGCGCCGCCGGATCCGCGATCCCGGCAGCCAGATCGTCGTGTCCCTGCTGACGCCGTACCTCGCGTTCGTCCCGGCCGACGAGCTCGGCTTCTCCGGGGTGCTCGCCACCGTCTGCGCGGGCTTCTACCTCGGCACGCGCGGAGAGGGCGTGCTCCAACCGGCGTCCCGGCTGCCCGGTCACCTGTTCTGGCAGGTCCTGGTCTTCCTCCTGGAGTCGGCACTGTTCGTCTTGCTCGGCCTTGAGATACGCGTCATCGTGCGCCAGTTGACCGGCGCGGCATGGCCGTCGGCGATTCTCGGCGCGGCAGCGGTCGCGGCTGTCATCGTGGCCCTGCGGCTGGCCTGGACGCAGTTCGTCTTCCCGCTCTCCCGGTACCTGCCCGGCCGGCACATCGCCTTCGATCATCTGCCCTGGCGCGGCAGGCTCGCCATCGGCTGGAGCGGCATGCGAGGCGCGATCTCACTGGCGATCGTGCTGTCCCTGCCGGTCTCCGCGCCGGGCCTGCCGCCGGAACGGCGCGGCGAGCGGCTCTTCGTGACCGGCGCCGTCGTGTTCATCACCCTGATCGGATGTGCGACCACGATGCCCGGCCTGCTGAGACGGCTGGGCCTGGCCGAGTCCGACCGCGTCCGGATCGAGTACCGGGAGGCGAAGATGGCCGTGGTGGAAGCGGCCCTGGCCCGGCTCGACGAACTCATCGAGAACGGCGAGGTCGATGGTCGCACCGGCAGGACCTTCCGCCAGCTGTACGAGGACCTCCTGGAACAGATCGGCACTGAGTTCGGCGAGGACCTCGACGAGGAGGTGACCGACTCCCTGAGCCTCCGCCGCGAGCTGGTGCGGACACAGCGAGAGAAGCTGCGCCGGCTCTACTCCAAGGGCAAGATCAGCGTCGAGGGCCTGCGGGCCGTGGACCGATGGCTCGATCTAGAGGACCCCGACATCCGGGAAGTCGGCTGACCGGGGGCGCTGCCCACACCTGTCAACTCTGAGGATGTGCCGGACCGGACGGACGGGCAACGCTTCTTCTAGAGAACGTGCACGACCGGGAACCGACCATCACGGGGGAGGTCAAGGAGCGGGAGAGCCGCGGACTGCGGCATCGCAGGCAGCGGCGCACCGGCCGGTCGAGTACCGGGTGTTCCCGCCCGGCGACATCGACGCCGACCGGGGCGACGCGAACCTCGCCGACGGCGTGCTGACCGTGACGGTTCCCGAGTCCACGACCGAGAAGGACCGCCACGTCGAGGTCAGGGACTGACCCTTCCAGGGCGCTTCGACCACATCCGCTGGAGGAGCCGGTGATCGTCCGTTGTGAGCACTGCGGAAAGAAGAACCGTGTGCCGGCGGCCGCTGACGGCGGTCCGGTCTGCGGGAACTGCCACCGGCCGCTCCCATGGATCGCAGAAGCCGGAGACGAGGACTTCGCCGAGGTCGCCGAGCGCTCCTCGGTGCCGGTCATCGTCGACCTGTGGGCGACCTGGTGCGCGCCATGCCGGACGGTCAGCCCGGTACTGGAGCACCTCGCCCGCGAACTGGCCGGACGGCTGAAGCTCGTGAAGATCGACATCGACCGGGCGCCGAAGATACAGGAGCGCTTCGCCGTTCGTGCCGTCCCCACGCTGCTGCTGATGCGTGACGGGAAGGTGATCGACCAGCGAGCGGGCGCCATGCCCGCTGGGCCGCTCCGGACGTGGGTGGAGGGAACCCTTGGAAGAGACACCTGATCTGAACGGCGCCTACCCCCGGCTCGACCGCGAGCAGATCGGGCTGGTCGCTGCATACGGCGAACAACGCCCGACCCACCGCGGCGATGTCCTCTTCTCGGAAGGGGACCGGGACTACGCCTTCTTCCTGGTCCTGGCCGGGACGGTGGAGATATTGGACAAGGGCGAAGTCATTCGCGTGCACGGTCCGGGACGCTTCCTCGGCGAACTGGGCCTGCTGACGGGTCAGCCCACGTTCCTCACGGCCCGCGTCGCCGAGCCGGGCGAGGTGATCGCGATGCCGCCCGGGCGGCTGCGCGAGCTGGCCGCCCAGGAACCCTGGTTCGGCGATCTCGTCCTGCGGGCGTTCCTCATCCGCCGGTCGCTGCTCATCGCGCAGGGCGCCGGGCTGCGGATCATCGGCTCGCGGTTCTCCGCTCGCTGCCGTCGACTGCGCGACTTCGTCGTGCGCAACCGACTGCCCCATCGATGGATCGACGTCGAGGACGACGAGGACGCGGAGACGCTGCTCAGGGGGCTCAGCATCCCGGTGTCGGAGACACCCGTCGTGATCCTGGACGGGAAGCGGGTGCTGCGCAATCCGGGGGACGACGAACTCCCCCGGCTTCTCGGGCTGCCGCCACCGGCACCGGCCTCCTCGGCACACGATCTCCTCATCATCGGCGCGGGTCCGGCCGGGTTGGCCGCGGCCGTGTACGGCTCCTCAGAGGGGCTGGACACGATGGTCGTCGACGCCATCGCCACCGGAGGGCAGGCCGGGACGTCATCCAAGATCGAGAACTACCTCGGTTTCCCCGCCGGCATCTCGGGCGCGGATCTGGCCGATCGGGCGGTCATCCAGGCCGGGAGATTCGGGGCGAAGCTCCAGGTGCCCGGCGAGGCCACGGGGCTCCGGGTACGCAGCGACCGGTACACGGTCGACCTCGGCGGAGGCGGTGAGCTCTCCGGCCGGACGGTCGTCATCGCGACCGGCGCCCGCTATCGCCGGCTGGACGTCCCGCACCTGGAAGACTTCGACGGCGCCGGGGTGTACTACGCGGCGACCCAGGTTGAGGCGCTGCAATGCCGGCACATGCCGGTGGCCATCGTCGGCGGCGGCAACTCGGCCGGCCAGGCGGCCGTGTTCCTGGCTCGGCACGCCACCCGTGTCCTGCTCTTCGTCCGGGGTGCGGAGCTCGGCGAGAACATGTCGCGCTACCTCGTCGATCGGATCGAGCACTGTCCCGAAATAGAGGTGTTCCTCCACACAGAGATCCGTGAAGTGCACGGACAGGATTTTCTGGAGGAGGCAGTCGCGGTGAACAACCGGACCAGTGAAGCCCGCCGATTCGAGATTCGGGCGTTGTTCGTCTTCATCGGAGCCGCGCCCTGTGTCGACTGGTTGGCGGACACGGTCGAACTCGACGACAAGGGATACGTGCGCACCGGCGGACCTCAAGCCCTGCCGTTGGAGACCAGCCTGCCCGGCGTGTTGGCCGTCGGTGACGTGCGAAGCGGTTCGATCAAGCGTGTCGCTTCGGCGGTGGGGGAGGGGGCGATGGCCGTCCGCATGGCATTCGTGCGCCTGAACCGATAAACGGCTGTGGGGCGTGAGATGAGCAGTGACCAGCGAATACGCGCAGCCGTCACGCCGGCGCGCGTGGGCCTGAGGCGGCTGCGGACGCAGCCCACGGCCTTCGAGATCGCTCGCCTAGCCGTGACAGCGGTTCTCGCGTTCGCGTTCGCGTCGTGGTTGCCCGACACCAGTCCAAGGCCCGTACTCGCCCCTCTGACCGCGATCCTCGTCCTCCAGATCACGCTGTTCCAGACCATTCGCCATGTCTGGCAGCGCGTCGTCAGCGTCGTGGTCGGTGTGATAGTCGCGGCGCTGCTGTCGAGCCTGGTGGGATTCAGTTGGTGGAGCCTGGGCCTGACCATCACCGCCGCGCTGATCTGCGGAGTCTTGATGCGGCTCGGCAACTATGTCCTCGAGGTGCCGATCAGCGCGATGCTCATCCTGTCTCTCGGAACCGGCGCCGCGGCCACGGGACGGATCGTGGAGACCCTCGTCGGCGCTCTCACCGGCCTGATCGCCGGACTCCTGACCTCACCCGTCAGGATCCAGGCAGCGGAGGAGGCTTTGGAGGGTCTGAGCGACATCATGGCCCACCACCTCCATGACATCGCCGACGCAGTGGAAAAGGGCACCGAGCCGCGCACGTACGGCGAGTTGCTCGCCCAGGCCCGCTCCCTCAGCCGGGACGTCCAACGCGTGGACGGCGAACTCGCACAAGCCGAGGAGAGCATCCGACTCAATCCGCAGGGGGTCGGAATGTTGCGGGCAATGGTGGCGCTACGGGAGACCCTGGCCGCCTTGGAACACTGCGGGATCACCATCCGCGGCCTGGCTCGCTGTCTCGCCGACCACGCCAACGAGTCCGAGTCAGAGCGAGAGGACCCTCTGTCCCAGAGCGACGCTCGCAGCCGCCTGGCCACGGCGCTAGGACATCTGGCCTCGGCGCTGAGCACCTACGGGCGAATGCGCCGCCAGCAGTTCACCACAGGAACGACCGACCTCGAGGACCCGCTCGCCTATCACCTGACCGCCGCGCACGAAGAGCGCGTGAGACTGGGCGAGTTGTTGTGGGCCGACAGCCCCGATTGGCCGCTCCATGGTGAGGTCCTCGTCCATCTCGACCGCTTGAGAAACGAACTGAAGTCCGAGCGGCGGATGCTGCCTAAAGGACGCCCAAACCGCCGACTCGGCATCCCCAAGCCTTCGCCGCCCGCCACGCTCAGCCCGATCCGGCGGCGAACAGACCTACGCCGAACACGCTCCTGACCACCTCGCCGTCGACAAGGCCCGAGCGCCTTCAACCCGGAACGTCGTTCAGTCCACTGAGGGCCCCAATGCCTCGGCGCCGTCCGGGCCTGGATCAGGCAGATGAAGAAGAACGGTGTCTCCGCCGCCACCATCCGCTACGACAAGGGCGTCCTCAGCGCCACCTTCCCCACCGCCTGAACGTCCTCGGGTCGAGCAAGTCGGTAGGTGACGGTGCCCTGCACGCCGGGCACTGCCGCATCGTTCCCAGTCTTCTTCATGAACTGGCTACGCCGTCGTTTTCGCTGCTGAACACGATGGTCATAGCCGACGTGGTATCCCGGCAGCCGTCTTGCCGATGACCCCTCACCATCCCATCTTCGCCAGCGTTGGGCCTCTCCTGTCGCGCACCGCCAGTCGGCTACCGGCCAGGATGAGTTGACGCCGGAGGGGCGCCAGGCGTTCTACGACGACGCGGCCCGTGCCGCGGCCTTCGCCACCGCCCAGATCCGGCGGCACCTTGTCACCAACCTGCATTCCGCGCAGGACGCCTGCTGGGCGGCCTCCGATGCCCTCCACGTCGCAGCCCGAGTCACCGGCCACCGTCACCTCCACCGCGCCGCCGATGCCTGCTCGACACCATTGCTCAGCTGCGCAGCCTCCAGGAGCGTCACGTCCAGGCCGACGCTGCTCGAAGAGCCGCCGTCCATACGCTAGAAGCACGACCAGCGGGCGGCGCACCCTCACCTTCGCTGGCCGACCCGAACGCGCAAGCGCGCCTGGCCATGGCCGCCTTCCCGAACGCGTGGGCTGTCGATGTCCGTGATCGAATGGCTCTTCGTCGCGCGGCCTGCCAGCACTCCCACCACCGCAGCCACCCCAAACAAACCCAGGCACTGCACCGCTACCTGCGCTGGCGCAGCGCCAACGCTCGCTATCCCGACGTACTTGCCGCCCAACGAAAGGAACGCGCCCGCATCCGCAGCGAGAAGGTCATCCGCTGGGGCAGACGCTCACTCAACGGCGCAGCCTGAGCGACCGCGAACCGCAGCCCCGGAGCGCCGAAAGGGACAAGTTCACGAGGAGGACAGCGACAGAAGGACGACTCAGGAGGCGGACGGCTCGATCTCCCCCGCAAAGACGATGACCTGGTCGATGAGGCTCCGCCGCAGATGGACGACATCGGTTCCCGCCAGGCGGGGGCCTCCGTCCGGCGTGGTGAAGACCCACTGGTACCGGGCCCACTCGTCAGGCATGTCCACCGCTGAGCAGCGCGCCATCGTGCCGGTCCCCGCCGGGTGGCGCCGGATGTCCAGCAGGAACCGCTCGACCGCCGCGATTCCTTCGCTGCGGCCCAACGGCCCCCAGAAGACCACGTCTGTGGTCAGGGCCTGGGAGAGCAGGGCAGTCACATAGCTGTCGGCCGAGGCGTTGAACGCCGCGATGAACGTGTCGATCGCGGAGCGCGCCGTCTCTTCCTGCATGCCCCAGTAATACCAGGCGTTGCGCGTGCGCTCGTCCCGCGAGCCGCCTTCCGATCACGGTGGACCATCCCGGTCACAGCACCAGATACGCCGCTCAGGCTGGTGGCGGACGTGGCTAACAAACGATCAAGAGGCCGGGTTCGCGAGAGCCCTCTCCCTCCTTGCCTCCTTCGCCGTCATGTGCGGAGAAAGGCGTGGATTCTGATGGCGAGAATCGCTGTACGCCTCTGACGGGCGACGAGGAAAGGGCGGAAGCGCTGCTTTCAGGTACGGGTGAGGAGGACGTTCCGGACCTGCGAGCGGACGAGAGCGCGGTCGAAGACGCGGACGTCGTCGATTCCGCCTCGCCAGTGGTCGATGGGGCGGCCTTGTTCGAGGGCCCGGCCGATTTCCAGCGGACCCGTCGCGCGCACCAACGCGCTGGACGAGGCCCTCGCGCTGCCGACCGACTTCTCGGCCCGGAT
>NZ_JBEZJP010000083.1:0-24487 GCF_040653175.1 Actinomadura sp. NPDC048032 | reverse complement strand
GCGCGGCGCGGGGGGGGGCGGCGACCCCCCCGGACGACCTCCGGGCCCGCGGCCGCGAGGTCGGCGGCGAGGTCGGTGTCCAGCCCGGTGTCGGTGATCAGCACGTCGATGTCGGAGAGGCCGCCGAACCGCACGAGGTGGTCGTGCCCGATCTTGGTGCGGTCGGCAAGCAGCACCCGCCGCCGGGACGAGGCGATCATCGCCCGCTTCACCGCGGCCTCGGCCTGGTCGGAGGTGGTCAGCCCGCGCTCGACCGAGCAGCCGTTGGTGGCCATGAACGCCACGTCCACCCACAGGTCGGCGAGCGGGCGCAGCACCCAGTCGTCCACCGTGGCGAGCGTGCGGCCGCGCACCCGCCCGCCGAGGATGATCACGGTGAGGTTCGGGCGGGTCGCCAGCACCGCCGCGTGCGGCGGCGAGTTCACGATCACGGTCAGCTCGCGGTCGGTCGGCAGCAGCTGGACGAACCGCGCGGTGGTCGTCCCGGCGTCCACGATGACCGACCCGTCGGCGGGCAGCTCCTCCAGCGCCGCCTTGGCGATGCGCTGCTTCTCCTCCGTCATCACCGCGTCCCGCGCCGCCAGCTCCGGCTCGAAGCCGAGCCGCTCGACGGGCATCGCGCCGCCGTGGACGCGCCGGACCGTCCCGGCCCGCTCCAGCACGGTCAGGTCGCGGCGGATCGTCTCGGTCGTGACCGAGAACTCCTCGGCGAGCGCGACCACGTCCACCCGGCCCTTCGAGCGCGCCAGCGCAAGGATCGCCTGCTGCCGTTCCTCGGCGTACATGACCGTCGTCCCACCCGTTCCGTCTGCGTCGCGGTGCGTCCCCATTGTGCCGAGTCCGCCGTGCCGAGCCGTGCCGATCCCGCCGGTCCGCCGCGCCGGGTCCGCGGGACCGGTCAGGCGGGCTGCTCGGCGTCCAGGTCGCGGGCGAGCAGGCCGGCGAGCTCCTCCAGCGCGCCCCCGGCCCCGTCCCCCTCGGCGGACAGCGTCACCTCCGTACCGTGCCGCGCGCCGAGCGACAGCACGCCGAGGATGCTGCTCGCGGGGACGGGCGCGCCGTCCCCGACCCGGATGGACACCGGCACCGGCTGCCGCGCCGCCGCCTGGACGAACAACTGCGCCGGGCGGGCGTGCAGCCCCTGCGCCGCGGCGACGACGACGCTCCGTTCGGGCATGGCGTCTCCTCAGGGTTCGATGGTGACTTTGATCGCGGCGCCCCGGGTGACCAGGTCGAGGGCGTCGTGCAGGGCGTCCAGCGGGAGCCGGTGGGTGATGAGGTCCTCGACGGGGACCCGTCCGGACCCGATCATCTCCAGCGCGCGGGCGTTGTGCGCGGGGCTCGACCCGTTCGCGCCGACCAGGGACAGCTCCCGGTAGTGGACGCGGTTGGCGTCGACGGGGACGACCGGGTCGTCCTTGGGCAGGCCGCCGAACAGGCTGACCCGGCCGCCGGGCGCGACGAGCCGCTGCGCCAGGCCCTGCGCGGCGGCCGACGCGGCGGCGGTGATCGCCACGTCGGCGCCGCGCCCGCCGGTGCGTTCGAGGATCTCCTCGACGACGTCGCCCGCGCCCGCGTCCAGCGCGGCGTCCGGCTTGACGAGCGCGGCGGCCCGGTGCAGCCGCTCGGCGTTGACCTCCACGAGGAACACGCGGGCGGCGCCGCGGGCCCGCGCGACCCGCACGTGCAGGCAGCCGACCGGGCCCGACCCGAACACCACGACGTCGTCGCCCTCGCCGACCCGGGCGAGCTCCTGGCCGTTCAGCACGCAGGCGAGCGGTTCGGCCACCGACGCCTCGGCGAACGAGACGCCGTCGGGGATCCGGTTCACCCCGCCGACCGCGAGCACCTTCGCCGGGACGATCGTGTACTCGGCGAACCCGCCGTCGTAGTGGTATCCCATCGACTCCTGCGCGGCGCAGACCGTCATCCGGCCGCGGCGGCACTCGGCGCACCGCCCGCACGGGATCGCCGCGATCACCTGCACGCGGTCGCCCGGGGCCCAGTCCCCGGCGCCGGCCCCGGCCTCCACGACCTCGCCGGCGATCTCGTGGCCCATCACCCGCGGCGGGACGATGTGGTGGTGCCCGAACCGGGAGATCTTGACGTCGGTGCCGCAGGTCGAGCAGCCGCGGACGCGGATCTTCAGCTCGCCCGGGCCGG
Source organism: Actinomadura sp. NPDC048032 (assembly GCF_040653175.1). Classification (NCBI taxonomy): domain Bacteria; kingdom Bacillati; phylum Actinomycetota; class Actinomycetes; order Streptosporangiales; family Thermomonosporaceae; genus Actinomadura; species Actinomadura sp. NPDC048032. The sequence continues at coordinate 22,324 of NZ_JBEZJP010000083.1, read as the reverse complement.
GCTCGGGTTCGGGGGCGTCCTCCAGGCGGATGTCGGCGGGGGCGTAGAAGCGGGCGACCTTCATGCGGTGTGTCCCTGTCGTGTCGGTTGCTCGTCCTCGGCCGGCGGGGCGAGCAGGGCGAGGACCTGCTCGGCGGCGGTGGCCTCGCGCAGCGCGCGGGCCCGGCCCGGGTCCATGAGGACCTGGGCCAGCTCGGCGAGGATCTCCATGTGGCCGTCGCCGCGCGCCGCGATCGCGACGCAGACGGTGACGGTCTCGCCGTTCCAGTCCGTCCCGTCGGGGAAGCGGACGACGGCGAGGGCGTCGCGGCGGATGAGGCCGCGGCCCCCGGACGTGCCGTGCGGGATCGCCACGCCCTCGCCGAGGTAGGTGGAAATGGAGCGTTCCCGCTCCAGCATCGCGTCGATGTAGCCGGGCTCGACGGCGCCCGCGTCCACGAGCACCCGCCCGCAGACCCGGACGGCGTCGTCGCGGTCGCGGGCCCGCGCGTCCAGCCGGATCGCGTCCGGGGCGAGCAGGCCGGCGGCGCCGTCAGGCACCGACCTCACCGCCGTCCTTGATCGCCTTGACCAGCCGGTCGACGGCCGGGTCGCCGAGGTAGACCTCGAACGGGATCACCGGTGCGCCGCCGGCGCCGCGCCGGGCGCGGGCCGCGAGCCCGGTGTGGCAGACGACCACGTCGGCGTCGCCGGGGATCGCGTCGACGGGCGTGTGCTCGACCGCGACGTCCTGCTTGCGCAGCGCCTTGCGGAGCTGCCCGGCGAGCATGACGCTGCTGCCCATGCCCGCGTCGCAGGCGATGACGAGTTTGCGGATGTCCTTGCCGTTCATCGTTGGTGCGCCTTCCGTCAGTGGGCGGTCGTTTCCCGCGCGGCGCCGTCGGCGGGCTCCTTCGGGGGCGCCTGCTCGGCGGTGCTCGGCTCGGTGGTGGTCTCCTCGGCGGCGCCCGCTTCGGTGGCGCCGTCCGCCTCCCCGGCCGCGTCCCCGCCCTCGGGGTCGGACTCGGCCAGCCTGCCGAAGCCGAGCAGCGCGGCGCCGACGCCGAAGGAGACGGCCGCGGAGGCGATCAGGCCGGAGTAGACGCCGATCCAGTTGCCGGCGCCGCGGGGCGTCTGCGCCAGGTAGGCGAAGATGCTGCCGGGCGAGGGGGTCGCCACGAGCCCGGCGCCCGTGGCCACGAAGATCGCCACTCCGGTCACGCCGCCCGCCATCGCGGCGAGGATCATCCGCGGCTTCATCAGGACGTAGGGGAAGTAGATCTCGTGGATGCCGCCGAAGAAGTGGATGACGGCGGCCGCCGGGACGCTCGGGCGCAGCCGCCGCGGCCCGAAGAACCAGTAGGCGAGCAGGACGCCGAGACCCGGCCCCGGATTGGACTCCAGCATGAACAGCACGGACCTGCCGTGCTCGGCGGCCTGCTGGACGCCGAGCGGACCGAGCACCCCGTGGTTGACGGCGTTGTTGAGGAACAGCACCTTCGCCGGTTCGATGAGCAGGGACGTGAGCGGCAGCAGGTCGTGGTCGACCAGCCACCCCACGCCGTCCCCGGCCCATTCGGTGAAGGTGTTCATGACCGGGCCGATGAGCCGGTTGCCCGCGACGGCCATCGCGGCGCCGACGATCCCGGCGGAGAAGTTGTCGACCAGCATCTCGAACCCGGTCCGGACGCGGTCCCGCACGAGGCCGTCGAACAGCCGCAGCAGGTACGCGGCGAGCGGGCCAGTGATCATCGCGCCGAGGAACATCGGCACCTCGGCGCCGACGACGATGCCCACGGTGGCGACCGCGCCGACGACGGCGCCGCGCTGGCCGTGCACCATCCGGCCGCCGGTGTAGCCGATCAGCAGCGGCAGCAGAAACTTGATCATCGGGTCGACCAGCTCGCCGAGCTCCTTGTTCGGCAGCCAGCCGGTCGGGATGAACAAGGCGGTGATCAGGCCCCAGGCGATGAACGCGCCGATGTTCGGCATCACCATCGCGGCCATCCGGCCGCCGAGCCGCTGGACGTTCGCGCGGATCCCGCGCCCGGCGGGCTCCGGGGTGTAGGCGGTGGCCATCTCGGCCTCCTGTCGTTCGGGGGTGGGGGTGGGTGTTTCGCGGGGTCAGGCGAGGAGGGGGCGGGCGAGGTCGGGGTGCGGGTGGATGCGGACGATGTCGCGCCGCACGTCGGCGGAGCCGGGCATCCGGCTGGCGGGCAGCCGCACGGCCGCCGCGCCCCAGGCGAGGCCCTCGGCGAGCGCGCGGGGCCCGCGGGCGCCCGCGGCGAGGAACCCGGCGAGGAGGGCGTCGCCGGCCCCGACGGTGCTGCGCGGGTGGGCGACGGGCGCCTCGCCGGTGAGGACGCCGTCGTCGTCGACGAGCACCGCGCCCTGCGCGCCCAGGCTGACCAGGACGGCGCGGGCCCCCCACGCCCGCAGCCGCCCGGCCGCCTCGACCGCGTCGGCCACGGTGTCGACCGGGCCGCCCGCGGCCTCCGCGAGCTCCTCCCGGTTCGGTTTGACGAGGTCGGGCGCGGCGGCGACGGCGGCGCGCAGCGCCGGGCCGCTGGTGTCGACCGCGACGCGGACGCCGCCCGCCGAGAACCGGCGGCACATCCGCGCGTAGGTGCCGTCAGGGACGCCGGGCGGCAGGCTGCCGCAGCCGACCACCCAGCGGGCGGAGCCGGCCGCGGCGGCCACCGCGGCGCCGACCTCGTCCAGCTCCCCGGGCGACAGCGGGCCGCCGGGCTCGTTCAGCTTGGTGACGACGCCGCCGGGCTCGACGATCGTGACGTTGGACCGGGTCCGCCCGCGGGCGCGGACGGCGTGCACGCGCAGGCCCTCGGTCTCCAGCAGCCGGCGCAGCTGGTCGCCGTCGGCGCCGCCCACCGCGACCACGGCGGCGGACGCGACGTCGTTGGCCAGCAGCGCCCGGGACACGTTGACGCCCTTGCCGCCCGGGTCCAGCCGCGCGGACCTGGCCCTGATGACCGCGCCGCGGGTCAGCACGTCCACCTCGATCGTGCGGTCGAGGCTCGGGTTGAGCGTCACCGTCACGATCATGCGCCGACCGCTCCCGGCTCCATGTGGCTTCCCTTCTGTTTGAGTTTGTTTCTCTTGTTTTAGATCCGTTTTCCGTCGGGGTCAAGAGCGGACGGGCCCCGTGGTCATCCCGTCCGGCGGCGGGAAGGATGATCTGTGGCGGGATGCGCGAGGCGGGAGGGGCACTGTGAGCCGGAGCGGGACGGGCTGATGGCCTGGTCGGTCTGCTTCAGCCTGCTCGCGGCGTTCCTGTTCGCCGCGGCGGCGGCCCTGCAGTACCGGGCCGCACGGCGTGCCGTGCACGGCGTCTCGGACGCGTCCGCCGCCCACGGGCTGATCCGCCGGCTGGTCCGCGACCCCGTGTGGCTCACCGGGTGGGGGGTCAACCTCGGCGGGTTCTGCGCGCAGGCCGTCGCCCTGCACTTCGGCTCGACGGCCGTCGTCCAGCCGCTGCTGGTCACCCAGCTGGTCTTCACGATCGTGCTCGGCACGATCGGCACGGGGCGCCGGCCCGCGCGGCTCGACCTGTTCGGAGGCATCGCCGTCACTGCGGGCCTCGCCGTCCTGTTCACGGTCCCGGGCGCGATCCCGCCCCAGGGCGAGCCGTCCCGGCCGCGGATCCTGCTCGCCGGGCTCGTCGCCGCGCCGGTCATCCTCGTCCTGTCGCGGGCGGCATGGCTGCGCAGGGGGCCGGTGCGGGCCGCGCTGCTCGGCGTCTGCGCCGGCCTGTGCTTCGCGGCGACCGCCGTGCTGATCAAACTCACCACCGCCGACCTGGTCGACCGCGGGGTCGCGGCCACCGCGGTGGACTGGCCCGGCTACGCGCTGGCCGGCAGCACGCTGCTCGGCCTGGTCATCGAGCAGCGGGCGTTCGCGGCCGGATCGCTGCCCGCCGCCATGACCGCGATGACGATGACGAACCCCATCGCGTCCTACCTCGTGGCCGCCTTCGCCTTCCAGACGCTGCCGCCCCGGACGGCCGCGGCGCTCACGGCCCTGTCGTTCAGCGTGCTCCTGCTCACCGGGGGAGTCGCGCTGCTGTCGCGGTCGGCGCACGCGTCCCGCGAGGGCGATACGGTGCCCGGAGCCTCCTGAAAGGACCCTCTTTGATCACCCGACGCGCCCTCGTCCTCGGCGGGCTCGGCGGCCTCGGCGCCGCCGCGGCCACGGGCGGCGCCGGCTACGCACTGGTGGAGAGCGGGGCCCTGCCCGGCAAGGTCCGGCTGGACCGCGCGCTCGGCAGGTGCGGGGACGTGCCGGCGCCGCCCTCCGCGTCCGTCCGGGCCGAGACGATGACCTGGCGTTCCGCGCACCGCCGCACGAACGTCACCGCGACCGTCGTCCCGCCCGCCGCGAACCGGTCGCCGCGCGGCCTGCCGGTGGTCGTCGCCCTGCACGGCACCGGCGAGGACGGCTCCTCCCTCGTGCGGAACCTGGCCCTGGACCACTACCTGCCCGACGCGGTCGCCAACGGCGGCGTCCCCCCGTTCACCCTCGTGAGCGTGGACGGCGGCCGGGACACCTACTGGCATCCGCGCGCCTCCGGCGACGACCCCCTCGGCATGATCGTGGACGAGCTGCTGCCGCGGCTGCGGGACCGCGGCGCCCGCACCGACCGCGTGGGCGCCATCGGCTGGTCGATGGGCGGCTACGGAGCCCTCGTGCTGGCCCGCCGCCTCGGCCGCGCCCGCACGGCCGCCGTGGTCGCCTCGTCCCCGGCCCTGTTCGCCTCCTACGAGGACGCGGTCGCCACCAACCGCCGCTCGTTCGACGGCGCGGCGGACTACCAGCGCCACGACGTCTTCGCCGCGCTCGAAGAGCTGAAGGGCGTCCCGCTGCGCGTCGACTGCGGGACCAGCGACCCGTTCGCCGACCGGGTGCGCGATTTCCGCGACCGGGTCCGCCCCGAGGGCGGGCTGGAGGGCGGATGCCACGACGCGGCCTTCTGGCGTCGGCAGCTCCGCCGCGAACTGGCGTTTCTCGGGCACCGCCTGGGCCCCCGCTGACCGCCTGGAGATCTCGGGGGGACCGGGCATGATGGCGTCATGAGCGACACCCCGGCCCGCACCGAGATCGGTGACCGGGCGGCCTACGCCGCCGCCGTCCAGACCGCCGTCGCCGCCTCCGCCGCCTACTACGGCGAGGGCGACTCGCCGCTCGACGACGACGCCTTCGACCGGCTGGTGCGCGGCATCGCCGCCTACGAGGCCGAGCATCCGGACGAGGTGCTGCCCGAGTCCCCGACGGGCAAGGTCGCCGGGGGAGCGGTGGTCGGCGACGTCCCGCACACCGTCCCGATGCTGAGCCTGGACAACGTGTTCTCCGAAGAGGGCCTGCGGACGTGGGCGGCGCGCCTGGCCCGCAGGCTCGGCCGCGAGGTCGCGGCGTGGAGCGTCGAGCCGAAGCTGGACGGCATGGCGATCTCGGCCCGGTACCGCGACGGGCGGCTCGTCCGGCTGGTGACGCGGGGCGACGGCGCCTCGGGCGACGACGTCTCCCACTGCACCGGCATGATCCTCGGCCTGCCGGGGCGCCTCGCGCGGCCGCTCACCGTCGAGCTGCGCGGCGAGGTGCTGATGACGCGGGCCCAGTTCGAGGCCGCCAACGCCGCCCGCACCGCCGCCGTGGGAACGACGTTCGCCAACCCGCGCAGCGCCGCCGCCGGAACCCTGCGCACCAGGGACCACCCCTACGAGGTGGAGATGACCTTCTTCGCCTACGGCGCGCTGCCGGCGGACGGCACCGACGGCGAGACGGCCGCGCGCCTGCGCGACCTGCCGCACAGCCGGGTCATGGAGCTGGTCGCCGGCCTCGGCGCGAACACCACGGCCGCGACGTCCGCCCCGGGGATCACCGCGACGTCGATCGAGCGGGTGCTGGAGCGGATCGAGGAGATCGCCGCGCTGCGCGCCGAGCTCGACTTCGGCATCGACGGCATCGTGGTCAAGGCGGACGCGGCGGCCGACCAGGCCGACGCCGGCCTGTCCTCGCGCGCCCCGCGCTGGGCGATCGCCTACAAGCTGCCCGCGGTCGAGAAGATCACCCGGCTGCTGGACGTGGAGTGGAACGTCGGCCGCACCGGGGTCATCGCGCCCCGCGCCGTCCTGGAGCCCGTCGAGGTGGACGGCTCCACCGTCACCTACGCGACCCTGCACAACGCCGCCGACATCGAGCGGCGCGGACTGATGATCGGCGATCACGTCACCGTCTACAAGGCGGGCGACGTCATCCCGCGCGTGGAGGCCCCCGTCGTCCACCTGCGCACCGGGCGGGAGCGGCCCGTCGAGATCCCCGCGGCCTGCCCGCGCTGCGGCGACGGGATCGACGCCTCCCAGCAGCGCTGGCGGTGCGTGCGGGGCCGCGCCTGCCACGCCGTCGTGTCGGTCCGCTACGCGGTGGCCCGCGACCAGTTCGACATCGAGGGCCTCGGCGAGGGCCGCATCGACCAGCTCATCCGCGAGGGGCTGATCACCGACTTCGCCGACCTGTTCACCCTCACCTACGACCAGGTCATCGCCCTGGAGCGGATGGGCGAGACCAGCACCACGGCCCTTCTCGCCGCGATCGAGGGCGCGAAGGCCAAGCCGCTGAGCAAGGTGTTCTGCGCGCTCGGCGTGCGCGGCACCGGCCGGTCGATGTCGCGCCGCATCGCCCGCCACTTCGGCACGATGGACGCGATCCGCGCCGCGGACGCCGAGGCCCTCCAGGAGGTCGAGGGCGTCGGGCCGGAGCGCGCCGCGGTCCTGGTGGCCGAGATCGCCGAGCTGGCCCCGCTGATCGACAAGCTCGCCGCCGCCGGGGTCACCATGACCGAGCCGGGCGCCGCGGGCCCGGCCGGGCGGGAGGCCGGGGCGGGCGCTCCGGACCTGCCCCTCGCCGGTATGTCGGTCGTCGTCACCGGAGCGATGTCCGGGCCGCTCGGCGGCCTGTCGCGCGAGCAGGTGAACGAGCTGGTCGAGCGCGCCGGAGGCACGGCGTCCTCGTCGGTGTCGGCCCGCACGTCCCTGGTGGTCGCGGGGGAGAAGGCGGGGTCGAAGAGGGCCAAGGCCGAGCGGCTCGGCATCGAGATCGTCACGCCGGAGGAGCTCGCCGCCCGCGTCGCCGCGTTCCTGTGAGCCGCGGCTACGCCGTCGGCCCGGCCCGGCCCGTCCGGTCGGCGCGGCCCGTCCGCACCAGCCAGCTCAGCATCAGCATGAGGTCGAGCCGTCCGTCCGGCTCGGTGAAGCGGCCGCCGGTCAGCTCGGTGATGCGCCGCAGCCGGTACCGGACGGTCTGCTCGTGGATGTGCAGCCGCTCCGCGGCGGTCACCGCGTTGTCGCCGCACTGCAGGTAGGTCAGCAGGGTCTCGGCGAGCGGCTGCCGGCGCGGCGGAGGCAGCTCCAGCAGCGGCCCGAGGGCGGCTTCGGCGGTCGCGCCGACCAGTTCGTCCGCCGCGAGCGTGGCCAGGGACGCGATGTGGTCGACGCACCGGACGGGGCCCTCGTCCGGCAGCAGCCCCCGTTCCGCCAGGGTCAGGGCGTGCCGGGCCCAGCGCAGCGAGAGCGCGCCCTGCCCGATCGGGACGGTCGGGCCGAGCGCCGAGGTGCCGAGCCTGCGCAGCGCCGGCCACAGCCGGTCCTGGCCGGGGCCCTCCGGGTCGGGCACCACGAGGAAGGGGACGGGCGCCTCCCAGTCGGCCAGCACCGCGGGCGGCAGGATCCGGGCGCCGGCGGGCGCGCCCGCCGGCAGCGCCACGAGCGCGATGCTCTTCGGCAGCTCCCAGCGGGCCGCGACCGCCAGCTCGGCGATCGTCTCGTGCCCGGGCGGGGGCTCGGCGACCAGCAGGTCGCGGAGCCGGTCGCGGCGGCGCTCCCGCTCGGTCGCCAGCTGGCCCTGCGCGCGGGCGTAGCCCTGCGCGGCGGCGTCCGCGGCCCGCGCCAGCAGCATGAACAGCGAGTCCGTGAGCCGGCCGAGCGTCTCGCGCGACCAGCCGAGCCGGTAGGCGTCCTTGATGAACCGGCGGCAGGCGACCTGGCTGCTCACCCGCATCGCGTTCTGCAGCGCGGCCAGGCTCCTGCCCTGCCGCGCCTCCTCCTCGCCGAGCCGCATGTACAGCTCGGTGATCTTGCGTGCGTCCGCGGTGGGATGGTCGACGGAGTCCACGAAGAACGCGACGGTGTCGCTGACCGTCCGCTCCACCTTCCGGGCGTACTCGCCGCCGTCGGCGCCCGCGTACTCGGGGACCTGGTCGCGGATCTCCCGCTCCATCTCGTCCACGGCGGCCTGGAGATGCTGCCGCAGCACGTCGGGCAGCTCGGCGGGCATCGGCCCTTGGGTCATCCGTTGTCCGATCGGCGGGGTGGGCTCGGGCGAATCACCCTAGGCAAGAAAGCGAACGCTGTCATCACCCGCCGGAGGGGACGGTCAGGGGTGGGCGGGCTGCGGTGCGGAGGCGGCGGCGGGCGCCGCGGGGGAGCGCCGCCGCGCCGTCAGGCGGCGGCCGAGGTTCTGCGCGGGCCGCTCGACGTAGCGGTGCGCCAGCGCCGCCGAGGTGAGGACGGTCGCCAGCAGCACCACGCCCCAGACCGCCCGGACCGGTGCCGACAGCCCCCAGGTGTCGCGTCCGGCGGCGTGCCAGACCGCCTGGATGACCAGCGGGTGCAGCAGGTAGACCGAGTAGCTGACCAGCCCCAGCCACACGAGCACGCGCGGCATGGAGCGGTTCCGCAGGGCGAGCCCGGCCAGGAACGTCAGCCACGCGGCGCCCACCGCGATGGACCAGTCCGGGCCGAGGGGGTTCGGGTTGGCGTGCAGCGCCCAGCTGGTCGGCGTGCGCATGCCCGCCGCCAGCGTCAGGGCCGGGACGATCGCCACCATCGCCGCGGCGGGCCCGAGCCGGAGCCGCCCGTCCTGGATGCCGCGGATCGCGGTCCCGGCGAACATGGTGGCGATGATGCACAGGCTCTCGATGGCGCCGATGCGGCTGTTCAGCACGAGCAGGACGAGGGCCAGCGCGGCCACCACCGCGACGCCCGCCCGCCGCAGCCCGCGGTGCCGGCTGACCATGGCGGCCAGGCCGCCGGCGAGCATCAGCGCGGCGGCGAGGACCGTCCCGCCCGGCCACCGGGAGGCCAGCAGCCCGGACGGCAGCGCGACGCCGAGGATGGCCGCGCCCACGCCGAAGCCGAGGGCGACCCGGGCGCTGGCGCGGTGCACTCCGGCGACGAACATCGCCGTCACGAGGAGGTAGAAGACCATCTCGTAGGACAGTGTCCAGAACACGTTGACGACGTTCGGGACGCCCAGGAGGTCCTGCAGCATCGTCAGGTGCGCCAGCGCGGACGCCCAGGGCCGGTCGCCGATCGCCGCGGGCAGGCCGTAGGAGAGGCCGGCCGCGCTGAGCAGCAGCGCCAGCACCACCGACACGCCCCACGCCGGGTACAGGCGGAAGAAGCGTCCGGTCCAGAACTGCCGGACGCTGCCGCGCCGCTCCAGGGAGAACGGCACCACGTAGCCGCTGACGAGGAAGAACACGAAGACCCCGTACCGGCCGAAGTCGAACCACGGGCCGGTCGCCCGGCGGACCTCGGGCAGGAGCACGTCCAGGGAGTGCTCGAACACCACCACCAGGGCCGCGAGGCCGCGCAGCGCGTCCAGCCAGCCCATGCGCGGTGCCTTCGCGGGGGGAGCGCCGATCGTCGTGTCATGCGGAGTCAGGGTGTTCGTCGGCATCCGGGCCACGATAGGGGCCGAACCGTTACCGTTTCTAACGGGCAAATGAGATTTCTCTTAATCGGGGCATCCCTCGGCTGACGCTGTGTCACGGGGCGCGGACGCCGGAGGCGCGGCGAGAGCAGGGCGGTCGCGGCCAACCGGAGCGCGCCGTCCGCGCCGGGCTTATCCGAAAAATGTGATCAACGCCACATCGGTGTCAGCGGACGCCGACGGCGCCGTAGAGGACCGGTTCGTCGCGGGGGCCGGTGGGTCCCTCGGCGGTGAGCGGCGTCAGCCCGGGGGGCAGCGGGCGGAACGGTCCGAGCAGCCGCGCGATCTCCGCGCCGCCGCGCGGACGGACCGGGACCGACGTCGCCTCGCCGTAGAGCCGCGCGGCCTCCGTGACGGCGCCGGGGGCGAAGTCGGCGGTGGCGTGCGAGACGACCAGCGCGCTGCCGGGGGCCGTGGACGCCGCGAGGTCGGCGACGAGCTCGGCGGCGCCGTCCACGAAGTGCAGGACGCTGGAGAACACCAGCGCGACCGGTTCGGCCGGGTCGATGAGCCGCCGCACCTCGGGGCTGCCCATGACGGCGGCCGGGTCGCGGATGTCGGCCCGCAGCGCCGCGACGTTGCCGCCGTCGATGAGCAGCGCGCGGGCGTGGGCGATGACGAGCGGGTCGTGGTCGACGTAGACGACGCGGGCGCCGCCGGCGCGGCCCGCGGCCATCTGGTGCAGGTTGTCCGTCCTCGGCAGGCCGCAGCCGAGGTCGACGAACTGCCGCACGCCGCGTCCGGCGAGCTGCGCGACGGAGCCGGCGAGGAAGCGGCGGGCGGCGCGGGCGGCCGCCGCGGCCTGCGGCAGGACCCGCAGGATCCGCTGGGCGAGGTCGCGGTCGGACGCGTAGTTGTCCTTGCCGCCGAGGAGGTAGTCCTGGACGCGCGCCGGACCCGGCCTGTGCAGGGCGAGAGGGGTGTTCTCCGGCGCCCTCGTGCCGGCCATGGGCATGGTGCTTCACCTGTCGCCTTCACCAGAGGGGATCGGTGCAATGGCTCGCTTACGACGGTAGGCGGCCGCGGCGGGTCCGGAGGCGGCCGCGTCCGGTGGACCGTCCGAAACCCGCCGGGCACGTGGCCGCATCGGGTCAGCGGGGTTTGGCGCGTCATCGTCCGGTGCTGCGGCGAACGATCGGCGCGCGGGCGCGTCCGGGCGCGGGCGCGGTCGCGCGACTGGCCTTTTCCGGCCATGACAGGCACTTAACCGAAGATGTCGATTCGCGGTGGAGGACCCTGCGGAGTCACCCTCCGGGGGCGCGCCACATGAGCCAGACCGGCGGGCACCCCTTGCCCGGCAGCGGCAGCTCGCGCGTCACCTGGAAGCCGAACCGCTCGTAGTAGGGCACGTTCTGCTCTTTCGAGGACTCCAGGTAGGCGGGCAGGCCCTCGGCGTCGCAGCGGTCGAGCCGTGATCGCAGCAGGGCCGCGCCCAGGCCGTTGCCCTGCGCCGGGGGGTCGGTGCCGAGCACCGCCAGATACCAGTGCGGCTCGCGCGGGTGGTGCTTCTCGATCGCGCTGAGCGTGCGGAGGGTGGCGGGCGTCCTGGCGCCCAGGATGCGCAGCAGCGGCACGGCGTAGGCCGCCTGCAGACGCAGCGGCACGCTCCACAGGCCGGGCGGGTCCCACAGGGCGGCGGCCTCGGCCCCGGCCCCGTCCCCGCGCCCGGTGGTCTCGGTCGCCCCGTGGGGGAGGTGCACCTGCCGCAGCAGGATGCCGAACAGCGCGGTCATCCGCCGCACGCGGGAGGCGTCGTCGGGCAGGAGCCAGCGCCAGACCGGGTCGTCGTCGAAGGCGCGCCCGAGGACGGCCGCGATCGGTGCGGCGTCGGTGCCGTCCGCCACGCGGACGAGAGGGGACGGGCGGGGCTCGGACGTCATGGCGCGGCCTCCTCGGGGGGACGCGCCGATCCTCACCGCGGGCGCGGCCCCGCGTCAAGGAGGGTCATCGGCGGCGGCGGTGGCGCTCGGAGCGCGGCCTCACCAGCTCCTCCAGGACGAGCGAGGCGCCGACCCCGACCAGCCAGGTGTCCTTGGCGAGCGGGATCCCCTGCGGAGAGGGGCGCAGCCCGCCCTCCTGGCGCATGCCGGGCAGCCGCAGGTACAGGCCGGTCAACCCGGCCGAGAACGCGGTGAGCGCCGCGCCCGCGACGAGCGAGGGCACCAGCGGCACGAGCAGCGCTGCGCCGAGGGCGACCTCCGCCCTGCCGAGCGCGCGGGTGAAGTCCCGCGGGTCCTGCGACTCCAGGAACGGGTAGGCGGTCTTCGCCGTCCCGTGGATCTCGTCGGCCGCCGCGTCCAGTCCCTGGAGTTTCGACAGGCCCGAGTTCAGGACGAACGCGCCGACGGCCAGCCGGACGGGCATCTGGTGAGCGCGAGCAAGAAGACGCATCGTGTCCCCAAAGCGATCGGAAGACGGGCGAAGGGCATCATTCCCGCCGATTCCCTTCCGCAACTGATCGCCGGGTCAAGTCTCGGCCTTCCGGCGCGGGATGGGGCTCCGAGAGGGATGGGGCTCCGAGGGGGATACCGCGCGTGGAGCAGGCCCCCGCGGGCGACTGCCCCAGGCGTGGCAGGGCGGAAGCCTCCGCACGGCCGACGACGCCTCCGGTGCCGCCGTCGCACGATCGGATCGTCGTCGAGAGAACCGGGAGCGCTCAGATGTCGACCTTCCAGTCGCGGCCGGTGGCCGCCGGGCAGTGGTGGCGGCCGGGACCGTCGGTCCGCAAGACCGTCACCGTCGTGCACGTCGTCGCCTCCGTCGCGCTGCTGGGGGAGGTGTGGGGCCTCGTGCTGCTCAACCTCACCGCCGCGCTGACCGCGGACCCGGTGCTCGCGAACTCCGCCTACCGCCTGATGAGCGTGCTGGTGTTCGGGGGAGGCATTCCGCTCAGCCTCACCGCCCTGGCCAGCGGCGTCGCGCTCGCCACTGGCAGCCCGTGGGGGCTGGCGCGGCACTACTGGGTGCTCGCCAAGCTGGTGCTGCTGGTCCTGGTGATCCTCGCCGGGATGCTGCTGTTCACGCCCGAGACGATGGCGGACGCGACCGCCGGCGGGGCGGCCCCCGCCGCCGGGCCGCAGTGGGAGCAGGTGGCGGTGGTCTCCTGCCAGCTGGCGATGCTGCTCTCCGCCACCGCCCTCTCGGTGTTCAAGCCCCGCGGCCGCGTCGGGCGGCGGCGCGCCCGGTCATGAGCCGGGCCGGCCGTCCGGCAGGCGCTCGGCGACGGTTTGCAGCGCCTCCACGCACGCCCGGACCGCCGGCCGGTCCGCCCCGGCCCGCCAGGCCGCGTAGATCTTGCGGTGCACGGCGGGCCTGGTAGCGACGACGCGGACCCCGCGCGGGATCGGGTCGCGGCCGAGCCGGGGGATGAGCGCGGCGGCGAGGTCGGCCGCCACGAAGGCCAGCTGGGTGGGGTAGTCGGCGACGTTGCAAGCGATGTCGGGCTCCACGTTGTGCTCGCGGAGCGTCTGCACGAGCTGCTGGTCGCAGCTGCCGCCCGCCGTCCACGAGGCCCAGCGCATCCCGCGCAGCTCGCTCAGGGCGACCGCGCGGCGCCGGGCCAGCGGGTGCCCGGCCGGCAGCGCGAGGTCGATGACGTCGGAGGACAGCAGGACGTGGGCCACCGACGCGGGGAACGGCGTGACCAGGGTGTCCCAGCTCTCGACGACGGCGACGTCGACGTCGCCGCGGGTGAGCGCGGGCAGGATCTCGTCGGTGTTCGCCTCCAGCAGGGTCGGGACGAGGTCGGGATGCCGCTCCCGCAGGGCGGTGAGCGCGGCGGGCAGCACCGAGCGCGCCGCGGTCACGAACGCCCCGAGCCGCAGCGGCCCGACGGCGGCCTCGCGGAGCCCGTCGAGCTCGGCCGCGGCGGCGGCCAGCTGGGCCATCACCCGCTCGGCGTGCCCGGCCAGGACGTGCCCGGCCCGGGTGAGCCGGACGCCCCGGCCCCGCGGTTCGAGCAGGGTGTGGCCCGTCTCGCGCTCCAGCTTGGAGAGCTGCTGGGACACCCCCGAGGGCGTCACGTGCATGGCCGCGGCGGCGGCCGCGATCGAACCGTGCACGGCCACGGCGTGCAGGGCGCGCAGGCGTTCCACATTCAGCGTCACGGTAGGGATACTACTGTTTTTCGCTAAGCAACATTCGCTTGTGCTAATCAGTCGCCGGACGGCAGCGTGGTGCGCATGCGACGGATCGATCCGCGGCTGCTTCTGGTCTCCGGCGCCGCGTTCATCTCGGCGTCGGCGATCCTGTTCCGGCTGTCCGGCGTCTCGCCCGGGACGGCGGCGTTCTTCCGCTGCGCGCTCGCGCTGCCGGTGCTGGCGCTCCTGGCGCGCTGGGAGCGGCGCGGGGCGGGGCCGCGGCGCCGCGCCGGGCTCGACGTCCTCGCGGGGCTGGTGCTCGGCGCCGACTTCGTGCTCTGGGGCGCGTCGATCGACGGCGTCGGCGCGGGCATCGCGACCGTGCTGGTGAACGTCCAGGTCGTCGTGGTCCCGCTGCTGGCGTTCGCGGTGTTCGGAGAGCGGCCCTCGCGGGCCTTCGCGGCGGCCGTGCCGGCGCTGATGGCCGGCGTCGCGCTGGCCGCCGGCGTCGCAGGGCACGGCACGGACGGGACGGACCCGGTGCTCGGGTCGCTGTTCGGCGCGGGCGCCGGGCTCGCCTACGGCGGCTACCTCTTCCTCACCCGTCTCGCCGGTCGCGGCCAGCAGCACCGGGCGCAGCCGGTCCTGCTGTCGACGCTGGGCGCGGGGGCGGCCTCCGCCGCGATCGGAGGCCCCTGGCAGGGCATCGACCTCGCGCCGGGATGGCCCGCCCTCGGCTGGCTCGCCGCGCTGTCGATGACGGGGCAGGTGTGCGGGTGGGTGCTGATCGGCGCGGCGCTGCCCCGGCTGGGCGCCGACGTCGCCGGGGCCCTCCTGCTGCTCCAGCCGGTGCTGGCGGTCGCCCTCGGCGCGATGGTCCTCGGCGAGCGGCCCGGTCCCGCGCAGCTCGCGGGCTGCGGCCTCGTCGTCGCCGCGCTCTGGCTGGCCGGCAGGGGTAGCGTTCCTCCGCGTGACGACTCCGGAGTGGGCTCCCGAGCACGAGGTGACGCCCGAACTGGCGAGGACGCTGATCGGGCGGAGGTTCCCTGAGCTCCGCGGCGCCCCGGTGGAGCGCCTCGCCACGGGCTGGGACAACACCGTCCTGCTCGTCGGCGGCGACTGGGTGTTCCGCTTCCCGCGCCGGCGGATGGCCCTGGCGGGGGTCGAGCGCGAGACCGCCGTGCTGCCCGTCCTCGCGCCCCGGCTGCCGCTGCCGGTGCCCGTGCCGCGCTTCCTCGGGGAGCCGTCGGACGACTTCCCCTGGCCGTTCTGGGGCGCGCGGCGCATCCCCGGGCGCGAACTCGCCGAGGTGAGGCCGCCGGACGAGGACCGGGTCGCCCTCGCCGCCGAGACCGGCGCCTTCCTGCGGGCCCTGCACGACCCGGCCCTGGTCCGAGAGGCGGGGGAGGGGCTGCCGGTCGACCCGATGGGACGCGCCGACCCCGCCGGGCGCGCGGCGCGGACCCGCGGCCGCCTCGACGCGATCGCCGCCCGAGGGGTGTGGAGGCCGGATCCGGCCCTCGAGGAGTTCCTGGCCGCGGCCGAGGGCTGGGACGCGCCGGGCGGCGACCCGGTGGTCGTCCACGGGGACCTGCACGTCCGGCACCTCCTGCTCACCCCCGCAGGCCGTGCGGCGGGAGTGATCGACTGGGGGGACGTCTGCCTCGGCGCGCCCGCCGTGGACATGTCGCTGGCCTACGCGGGTTTCAGCGGCGCCGCGCGGGAGGCGCTCCTCGCGGAGTACGGGACGGTGCCGCCGGAGCAGGAGGCCGCCGCGCGCGCCCTGGCGCTGAACCTCACGGCGACGCTGGCCGAGTACGCGGCGTCCACCGGGCGGGACGCGCTGCTCGCCGAGACGCTCGCGGGGATCGGCCGGGCGCTCAGCTGAGGCCGGGGCTCACGGTGCGCATGTAGACGCGGATCGTGGTGCCCGCCGGTCCGGTGTGGACGCGGACCAGGTCGGCGAGGTGGTTGACCATGAGGATGCCGCGGCCGCCGTTCGGGCTCATGTCCGCCGGGCGGCGGCCCGCGAGCGGGTCGCTGATCGTCCCGGCGTCGCTGACCTCGCAGACCACGTGCTCGTCCTCGACCCAGAGGCGCGCCGTGCCCGTGCCCCCGCCGTGCAGGCAGGAGTTGGCGGCCAGCTCGTTCACGGCGAGCTCCAGGTCGCCGACCGCGCCGGCGCCGAGGCCGAACTTCGCCCCCCAGCGGCAGGCGAACTCGCGGACGAGGGGGAGCGCGTCGATGTCGAAGCTCATCGCGACCGCCCCGGCGGCCTCGGCCGGCTCGGGCAGCGGCAGGTTGTAGTCGCCGATGACGCGGTGTGGCGCGTAGTCGGCGCTCGGGTGCGTCCCGGACCGGTCGATCACGACCGGATGGGTGGCGCGGGCGTCGGCGAGCGCCACCGGGTCCAGCCGGGCCTCGTCGTAGGGGCACAGGATGGTGGCCTCGCGCCCGGCGAAGGCAAGGTTGATCAGGGCCTCGTGCTGCGCGCAGGCGGGGTACTCGGTCGCCGAGCGGCCGGGCCAGATCGGCTCGCCGATGATCCGCACCCGGCCACCGGCGTGCCGGTCGGCGAAGTGCCGCAGCACTCCCGGGATGATGCGGCCGGGATTGCGGCCCGCCTTCGCCATGTCGATCCAGCTCACCCGGTCGGCGGCCGCGCCGAGGGCGTCGCCCAGCTGCGCCATGCGGACGGCGGGCACCGCCACGGTTACCGGCTCTCCCGCGTCGAGCCCGGCGCGGATGAACGGCACGGTTCCGGCGAGGTACTCCTCGTCGCCGCGGTAGAAGAGCGCGGGGTGGATGAACGCGTCCTCGCGTGCCACGCCCGTTCCGCCGGGGCTGAGGCTCATCGTTCGGTCGCTCCGTCCGGTGCCGCTGTCTCGTGCATTCGATCGAGAATACGCGCAGGAGGGAAGCCGTACGAGCAGGGCCATGCGGACATCCCCCGAGGTCAGCCGATCTGATGTTCCGATCCAGCGGTACCCGCGAGGCGCCCTCCGAAAACAGACAATATCCGGACCAATGACGACCGAGGCCCGCGGCCGCCTCATGACCGGGGGGTCATTGACCGGGCAGCATGACCGCGTCGACGACGTCGGTCAGCCGCCCGCGCCTGCGGTGGGCGCCGCGCTGCAACTCCGCGCCCGTCCCGCCGGCGACCAGGCGCCGCACCCCGCGGGCGACGGCGTCGAGGTCGCCGGCGCCGCGCAGCGCGGGCCGCACGTGCGCGAGCAGGTGCCCGGCCTGCTCGCCGAACGTCGCGGGCCGGCCCGTGCGCACGTCCAGCCCCCGCCCGGCCGGACCGTGCCGCGCCGCTAGCCAGTAGGCGGCGCGCAGCGTCTCCGGGGGCGGGTCGGGCGCCCGCTCGCCGGCGTCCACCAGGTCGGACGACACCTGCACCAGCGCCCGGACCAGCGCGGCGAACACCGCCGCCTCCCCGGCCGTCGGGGCGACGTCCGCGAGCCGGACCTCGATCGTGGGCAGCCGGGCCGACGGCCGGACGTCCCAGAAGATCGTCCCGGAGTCCATCAGGGCCCCGCATTCGAGCAGCGCCCCGACGAGGTCGTCGTAGTGGCCCGCGGACGCGAAGTAGGGCGGAGGCCCCGCCACCGGCCACCGCGCCCAGGCCAGCGCCCGCCAGCAGGCGTGGCCGGTGTCGCGTCCGGCCCAGTACGGCGAGTTCGCCGCCAGGGCCAGCAGCGTCGGCAGCCAGGGGCGCAGATGGTTGCTGACCTGGACGGCGCGCTCGCGGTCCGGCATCTCCACGTGGACGTGGCACGAGCAGATGCTCTGCTCGTCGTCCAGGCCGCGGTAGAAGGCGAGGCTCTCGGCGTAGCGGGCGCCGCGCGTGATCGGGGCGGGCACGAGCTCCCCCAGCACGGGCGTCCCGGTCGCGGCGAGGCGGACGCCCTCGGCCGCCGCGGCGGCGGCCATCACCGCCCGCATCGAGCGGATCTGCTCGCCGAGCTTGTCCAGGTCGTCGCACGGCGAGGTCTTGGCCTCGGCGAGGTAGGCGACGAGTTCGGTGGAGGCGCGCTCGCCCAGCGCCGCGCCCGCCCGGCGCACCACCGCGGCGGCACGGGGGACGAGCTTCCGGGAGACGGGATCGACGACGAAGTACTCTTCCTCGATTCCGAATCGCAGGGCCATCCCACCACCTCTGGCTCGGGCCTTCGAAGCTACGTCGCCGCCGCGCCTCGCGCACCTGCCGGACGGCCCGAATGGGTAGTAAGGGATCTTCTTGACCCTCTTTTGACCCGCCGCTCAGCGGGCACCGTCCGGGGAGACGCAGCGAAAGGGAAGAGGTGAGACCCGGTGCCCGGCTCGACTCCGATCGGCATGCTCGTCATCCTGGTGGCCGTCGCCGTGTTCGTCCTGGCGGGGCTGTTCTACCTGGGCGACAAGCGCAACGGCCCGCCCAACGGCTCGGATCGAGGCCGCTGAGACGGGCCGTCGGCGCGTGCCGCGCGCGGACCGCTGTCCGCCCTCAGGGGCCGGGGTCCACGAAGTACATCGACAGCGCGATGAGGTGCGTGACGACGACCACGCCGATGCCGAAGAAGAACAGCATCTTGGCGGGTCCGTGCGGGAAGACGGTCCCCGGCTTGAGCGGCCCGCGCTCGCGCTGCCGCGCGGCGATCCGCTCCTCGATCGGAGGCCGGTCGAACACTGCTACGCCCGGGGCTCGTCGACGACGACGTCGGTCATGATGTCGACGGCCAGGGCGATGACGCCGCCGATCGCGACGAGCGCGGCGCCCACCCCGAACACGACCCAGTCGGGGCCCAGGGTGACGCCGACGCCGCCGACGGCGAAACCGGTGAAGATGATGGCCACGGCGACCCAGGACTTGGGACGCCCGGCGTGGCTGCCAGTCGACATGCGTTCGTCTTCCCTTGCACGGTTCGGGGGCTGGGGGCTACGACGCCGAACTCTAGCAACGCCCCTAGCCACGGGGCCTTCGGGGGTGCCCGAAGATCAGCCGTGGCCGGGAGGAGCCGCCGCCGGGACGGACGGATCAGACGAACGCCCCCAGACCGGTCGCCGCGCGGCCGACGATCAGAGTGTTGATCTCCCGGGTGCCCTCGTAGGAGTAGAGCGCCTCGGCGTCGGCGACGAACCGGCCGATGCCGTAGTCCAGCACGATCCCGTTGCCCGCCATCAGCTCGCGCGCCCAGCCGACCGCCTCGCGCATGCGGCTGGTGCAGTACGCCTTGGCGAGCGCGGAGTGCTCGTCGCGGTAGAGGCCCTCGTCCTGGAGCTGGGCGAGCCGCACCACCATGCCGAGCGAGGCGGTGGCGTTGCCGAGCATCCTGACCAGAAGGTCCTGGACGAGTTGGAACTTGGCGATCGGCCGCCCGAACTGCTCGCGTCCCACCGCGTAGTCGCGGGCGATCTCGTACGCGGCGAGCATCACCCCGACGGCCTGCCAGGCGACGCCGCTGCGGGTCTGGCGCAGGATCGCGGCGGTGTCCCGGAAGCCGTTCGCCCCGGCCAGCCGGTCGGACTCGGGGACCCGGCAGTCCTCCAGGAGGATGTCGGCGTTCTGCACGGTCCGCAGAGCGATCTTGTTCTCGATCCGGGTCGCGGTGAACCCGGGCGTGCCCTTCGCGACGACGAACCCCTTCACCTGGTCGTCGGCCTCGTCCCTGGCCCACACGACGGTGTGGTCGGCGAAGGTGGCGTTGCCGATCCAGCGCTTCGCGCCGTTCAGGACCCAGTGGTCGCCGTCGCGCCGCGCGGTGGTCCGCAGGCCCAGCGCGACGTCCGAGCCGCCGTCCGGCTCGGTGAGCGCGAACGCGCCGATCCTCTCCATCCGCCCCATCGCGGGCAGCCACCGCTCGCGCTGCTCCGGGGAGCCGCACCGCCCGATGCTGCCCATCGCGAGCCCGGCGTGCACCCCGAAGAACGTCGCCATGGACGGGTCCACCCGGGCCATGTCCATCGCGAGGAACCCGGTGAGCAGGCTGCTCGGCTTGTCGCCCGGGCACTCGTCGTAGGCCAGGCCCGCGATGCCGAGCTCCCCGTACTGCGGGATCAGGTCGAACGGGAACTCCGCCCGCGCCCAGCAGTCGTTCGCGATCGGCGCGACCTTCGCCTCCAGGAAGCCGCGCACCCGCCCGAGGATCTCCTTCTCCCGTCCGTCGAGGAGTTCCTGCATGTGGTACAGGTCGCCGGGGAGTGTCTCCAGGGTCATGACCACCCCTCTTCCCGGACGGCGCACCGCTAACCCGGGCCCGCGGCGCGCGCCGCGTACTGGTCAGCGGGACCCGGTCCCGAGCCGGATTCGGCCGCTCACCTACCATCCAGGACATGACGGTGCCGCCTGAAGAACTCGAACTGGCCGCCGCCTTCCCCGCGGCCGACCGCGACCGGTGGCGGGAGATGGTGAAGGGGGTGCTGCGCAGGTCCGGCGCGGCGAGCGAGGACACCCCCCTCGACGAGATCGAGGGCCTGCTGACCCGCGACTCCTACGACGGGGTGCCGATCGCCGCGCTCTACACGCGCGACGACGCGCCGCCGGGACGTCCCGGGCTGGCCCCCTACGTGCGCGAGGTGCGCCCCGACGGCGAGGGCATCGCCGGGTGGGACGTCCGGCAGCGGCACGCCCACCCCGACCCGGCCGTCACCCGCGAGGCGATCCTCGCCGACCTGGAGAACGGCGCCACCTCCGTCTGGCTGCGGCTCGGCGAGGGCGGGCTGCCGGTGGCCGCGCTGCCCGAGGCGCTGCGCGGCGTCCTGCTCGACCTGGCCCCGGTGGTGCTGGACGCGGGAGCGTCGGCGGGCGAGGCCGCGCGGGCGTTCCTGGCCCTGGTCGCCGAGCGCGGGAACGCGGCCGAGGCGTCCGGCAACCTCGGCGCCGACCCGCTCGGCCTCGCGGCGCGCACCGGCGCGCCCGGGTCGCTGGACGAGGCCGCCGCGCTCGCCGTCCGCTGCGCCCGCGAGTTTCCCCGGCTGCGCGCGGTCGTCGCCGACGGGACCCCGTACCACGACGCGGGCGGCGGCGACGCCGAGGAGCTGGGCGCCGCCGTCGCCGCCGGCGTCGCGTACCTGCGCGCCCTGACCGGCGCCGGGCTGAGCGTGGACGAGGCGTTCGGGCAGATCGAGTTCCGCCTCGCCGTCAGCGCCGACCAGTTCTCCTCGATCGCCAAGCTCCGCGCCGCGCGCCGCCTGTGGGCGCGGGTGGCGGAGGTCAGCGGCGCCGCCGAGGGCACCGCCGCGCGCGTCCACGCGGTCACCTCCTCGGCGATGATGACGCGCCGCGACCCGTGGGTGAACATGCTGCGCACCACCATCGCGACGTTCGCCGCCGGGGTCGGCGGCGCGGACGCGGTCACCGTCCAGCCGTTCGACGCCCGCCTCGGCCTGCCCGACGGCTTCGCCCGCCGCATCGCCCGCAATACCCAGACGCTGCTGCTGGAGGAGTCGAGCCTCGCCCGCGTCGTCGACCCGGCGGGCGGCTCCTGGTACGCCGAGAGCCTCACCGAGGGCCTCGCCCAGGCGGCCTGGGCCTGGTTCACCGAGATCGAGAAGGCCGGGGGCCTGGCCGCCGCCCTCGACTCGGGCCTCGTCGCCCGCCGCCTCGCCGCCACCTGGGAGCGGCGCCGCGAGGACATCGCCCGCCGCAAGGCGCCGATCACCGGCGTCAGCGAGTTCCCCGACCTCGCCGAGACGCCGCCCCGGCGCGACCCCGCGCCCCGGGCGCCCGGCGGCGGCCTCCCGGTCGTCGCGTACGCGCAGGACTTCGAGGCCCTTCGCGACCGCTCCGACGCCCACGCGGAGGCGACCGGCGCCCGTCCGAAGGTCTTCCTCGCGACGCTCGGACCGATCGCCGTCCACACGGCGCGCGCGTCGTTCGCCGCCAACCTCTTCCAGGCGGGCGGGATCGAGACGGTCACCGGCGCCCCCGAGGAGTTCGGGGCGTCCGGCGCCGCGGTCGCCTGCATCTGCTCCAGCGACGCCCTCTACGAGGAGAGGGCCGCGGAGGCGGCCCGGGTCCTGCGCGACGCGGGTGCTGTGAAGGTCTGGCTGGCGGGTAAGGGAACCTACGAGGGGGTCGACGCCCGCGTGCACGCGGGATGCGACGCGGTCGAGGTGCTGGAGACCACCCTCCACGATCTGGGAGTGAACGAATGATCCCCGACTTCACCGAGGTCGACCTCGGGACGGCGCCCCCGGCCGACGAGGCCGCCAAGCGGTGGCGCGCCGCGGTCGCCGACGCCACCGGAGCCGACCCCGAGGCCCAGACCTGGGACACGCCGGAGGGCATCGGCGTCAAGCCCCTCTACACCGGCGACGACCTGGCCGGGCTCGACTTCCTCGGCACCTACCCGGGCATCGCGCCGTTCCTGCGCGGCCCCTACCCGGCGATGTACGCGACCCAGCCGTGGACGATCCGGCAGTACGCCGGCTTCTCCACCGCCGAGGAGTCCAACGCCTTCTACCGCCGCAACCTCGCGGCCGGGCAGAAGGGC
>NZ_JBEZJP010000082.1:0-24522 GCF_040653175.1 Actinomadura sp. NPDC048032 | reverse complement strand
GGGCCGGTCATAACCCCGCACCCCCCCCCCACGCACCCCCCCGCCCCCCCCCGCCCCCCCCCCGGGGGGGGGGGGCGGCGGGCGCGCGGGGGCCCGCGACGTCGGGCAGGGTGCGCCGGACGCGGGCGCGCTGGGTGAGGGCCACGCAGACCAGCACGGCCACGGCCGCCAGCGCAGTCGTGGCGTCGACGCGTTCTCCGAGCAGGACGGCCGACCAGAACAGGGTGAGCATGGGCTGGGTCAGCTGGATCTGGCTGGCGCGCGCGATCCCGGCCCGCGCCAGGCCCTCGTACCAGGCGAAGAAGCCGAGGTAGGCGGAGAAGACGGACACGTAGCCGAAGCCGATGACGGCGTGGGCCGTCCAGGCGGGGCGGGTCGTGGCGAGCAGCACCCCGGTGACCGGGACGGTGACGGGGGCCGCCAGGACGAGCGCCCAGGAGATGACGCGCCAGCCCGGCATGTCGCGGGCCAGGCGCGCGCCCTCGGCGTAGCCGGCGGCGCAGGTGAGGAGGGCGGTGAACAGCAGCAGGTCGGCGGGCGTGACGCGGCCCGCCCCGCGGACCAGGGCGAAGCCGGTGACGCAGGCCGCCCCGGCCGCGCTCGCGAACCAGAAGGCGCGGGAGGGGCGCTCCCCCGCGCGCAGGACCCCGAGCACGGCGGTGGCGGCGGGCAGCAGCCCGACGACGACGGCCGAGTGGGCGGAGGAGGCGCCGTGGTCGAGCGCGAGCGTGGAGAACAGCGGGAAGCCGAAGATCACTCCGGCCGCGACGACCGCGAAGCTCGCCCACTGGTCGCGGCGGGGCGGACGCGCCCGGACCGATAGCAGTGCGAGGGCGGCGAGGACGCTCGCGGCGGCGGAGCGGCCGATGCCGATCACGTAGGGGTCGAGCCCTTCGAGGCCGAAGACCGTGGTCGGAATGGTGAGGGAGAAGGTCAGGACGCCGAGTGCCGCGAGCCCGAGGCCCGCCCTGGAGGTGCCGGCCGCTATCGGCCGGGGCGCAGTAGCGCTATCTTTAAGTCTCATGAAAGACGATAGCAGTGTGGCGACGCTGGCCGATCGGCTGCGCGCGGAGGTCCGCCGGATGAGCCCCGGCGAGCGCCTCCCGTCGAGCCGCGCGCTGGTCGAGCGACACCGGGTCAGCCCGGTCACGGTGTCGCGGGCGCTCGGGCTGCTGGCCGCCGAGGGGCTGGTGGTGACGCGCCCGGGCAGCGGGGCCTTCGCCGCGCCGCGGGCCGGGAGCGCCGCGGAGCCGGCCGACTTCGGCTGGCAGGCGGTGACGCTCGGCGACCGGTCCGTCGACCCGGCCGGGGTGTCGTGGCTGCTCACCCCGCCGCCGGACGGCGTGGTCGCGCTCAGCGGCGGCTACCTGCACCCGACGCTCCAGCCGGTGCGGGCGCTCGCGACGGCGGCCGCGCGGGCGGCCCGGCGCCCGGACGCCTGGGAGATGCCGCGGCTCGGCGGATCGCCGGAGCTGCGCGCCTGGTTCGCCCGCACGGTCGGCGGCGCCGTCTCCCCCGCCGACGTGCTGATCACGAGCGGGGGCCAGCAGTCGCTGACGACCGTGCTGCGCGCGCTGCTGCCGCCGGGCGCCCCGGTGCTGGTCGAGTCGCCGACGTACCTGGGCGTCCTGGCGGTGGCGCGGGCGAGCGGGCTGCATCCGGTCCCCGTCCCGGTGGACGCGGACGGCGTCCGTCCCGACCTGCTGGCCGAGGCGTTCGCGATGAGCGGGGCGCGGGTCTTCTACACCCAGCCCGCCTTCCACAACCCGACCGGCGCGGTGCTGGCCGCCGAGCGGCGCGAGCGGGTGCTGGACGCGGCGCGCGCGGCGGGCGCGTTCGTGGTGGAGGACGACTTCGCCCGGCACCTCGGCATCGACGCTCCCCCTCCGCCGCTGATCGCGCAGGACGCCGACGGCCGCGTCGTGCACGTCGCGTCCCTCACCAAGGCGACCGCGCCCAGCCTGCGGGTGGCCGCGGTGGCCGCCCGGGGGCCGGTCGCCGAGCGGATCCGCGCGACGCAGCTCGTCGAGGAGTTCTTCCCCGCCAGGCCCCTGCAGGAGACGCTGCTGGAACTGGTCAGCTCGCCCGGGTGGCCGCGCCACCTGCGGGCCGTCCGGACCGCCCTGCGCTCGCGCCGCGACGCGCTCCTCACCGCCCTCGCCCGCGACCTGCCGGAGCTGCGGGTGAGCCGCCCGGCGGGCGGGCTGCACCTGTGGGCCCGGCTGCCGGACGGCGTCGACGACACCGCGCTCGCCGAGGCCGCGCTGCGCGCCGGCGTCCTGGTCAACGCGGGGCGGCCGTTCTTCCCCGCCGAGGCGCCCGCCCCCCACCTGCGGCTCAGCTACGGGACGGCGGCATCCGAGGCGGAGCTGGCCGAGGGCGTGCGCCGCCTCGCCTCGGTTCTGCGGACCTAAGGCCGTCCCGCGGTCATGAGGCGGTGCAGAAGCAGAACTCGTTGCCCTCGGGGTCGCGCCAGACCTGGAACGGGCGCCCCGGGTTCCCCATGGGCCCGGCGGCCGGGGTCGCGCCGAGGCTCGCCGCCCGCTCGCCGGCCGAGCGGATGTCCGCGACGTCCAGGTCCAGGTGCAGCCGGTTCTTGACCTTCCTGCCCTCGGGGACGAGCTGGAACGACAGGACCGGCCCGCCCGTCCCGAGGGGCTCCAGGTCGAGCCAGTCGTCGCTCCGCGCCGTCGTCTTCATCCCGAGGAGGCCGCCCCAGAAGGCCGCCATGGCGCCGAGGTCCGTGCAGTCGATGACGAGGTTGCCCACCTTGGGGTTCATCGCACGACTCCCGCCGCGCGAACGGACCGCGCCGCGGCGCGGGCGCAGTACGGAGCGGGAGGCGTGCGCCGCGGCAGGTGCAGCCCGCCGATCCGGTCGCGGACCCAGGCCCGCTTCCGGGCGGCCCGCTCCTGCGCCCGCTCGCGGGCGATGAGCCTCGACTCGACGATGTCGGCGTGCAGTCGGGCGTACTCGCGTTCGGCCCAGGCATGGCGCTGCGCGAGCACCGCGAAGTACGGAAGCTCGTTCATGGTCGTCCTCCCGTTCGATGACACCATCTAAAACGTAATGCCGGTGTCGTGGTTCGCGCAACCATCGAACGCTTTATGGCGGTGTCGGCGCTTGGTAGAGTTCCCGTGGACGAGGAGGACGCGATGGGCGGCACCGAGACGGGCGGGAACCTCGCGCCGCCGCCTGCGGACCCGGCGCTGCTGCTGGCGGACTTCGTCAACACGCTCGACGTCGAGTCCGCGACCGACGAGATCACGACGCCCGGCGGGCTCGCCGGATGGCTCGCCGGGCGCGGGCTCATGCCCGAGGGCGCCGGGGCCTCCGACGCCGACGTCCGCACCGCCGTCGCGCTGCGCGAGGGGCTCCGCGAGGCCATGGAGGCCCACCACCGCCCGGACGAGGCCGACATCCCCGACGACCTGGAGGACGTGCTGGCCGCCCTGCCGCTGCGCGTCAGCCTGGCCGGGCCGCGCCCCGCGCTCGTCCCGCTCGACCCGCTCGGCGCCGCCGCGGGCGGCCTGGCCCGGATCGCCGCCGCCGTCATGGACTCGGTCGCCGCCGGCACCTGGCCGCGCCTGAAGACCTGCCAGATCGACACATGCCGCTGGGCGTTCCTGGACACCTCCAAGAACCGCTCGCGCTCCTGGTGCTCGATGAAGGTCTGCGGCAACCGCGCCAAGACCCGCGCCTACCGGGCACGGCGGCGCGCTCCCGCGTAGCCGCCGCTCGCTAGGGTGGGCCGAGATCCCGGCGAGAGGACGTGAGCACGGCATGGCCGATGTGGGGGTGCGGCCCGCGCGGCGCGCGGACGCGGCCGCCGTCGCCGGCATCCAGGTGCGGGCATGGCGGCACGGGTACCGCGAGCTGCTGCCGGCGGACGTCCTGAGCCAGGTGACCAGCGACGCCGCGGTGGAGCAGTGGCGCGACAGGTGGGCGGAGGCGGCGACGGCGCCGCCGAGCCCGCGGCACCGGCTGCTGGTCGCGGTGGCGTCCGACATCGTCGTGGGCTTCGCCGCGCACGCCCCGGCCGAGGACGCCGACCTCGACCCGGCCGCCGCCGCCGAGCTGATCACCCTGCTGGTCGACCCCCTGCACACGCGGGCCGGGCACGGTAGCCGGCTGCTCGCCGCCACCGCGGACCTGCTCCGCGATGACGGCTTCACCACCCTGGTCTCCTGGGTGTTCGAAGGCGACGAGGTGACGCGGACGTTCCTCGGCTCGGCCGGGTGGGCGCCCGACGGGACGGCCCGGACGCTCGACATGGGCGAGCCCGTCCGGCAGATCCGGCTGCACACCGACATCAGCGACACCGACATCGGGGTTCCGCCCGGCGGAACGGGCTCCTAGCCAGGGGTCGGTGAGGCGCACGGGCGATCCGGCCATATCTTGGAGGTCGTGCCCGAGTCCGCTTCCCTGACGCCGCCCCGTGCCTCCGCACCGGCGCCCTCCGGCCGGCATCGCCGGCTCGGCCTGGTCGTGATGAGCCTCGGCGTCTCGCTGGTCGTGGTCGACGCCACGATCGTGGGCGTCCTGATGCCCCGGATCGTCTCCGACCTGGGGCTGTCGACCTCGGGCGCGGAATGGGCGACCTCGGTGTACTCGCTGGTGTTCGCCGCGCTGCTCATCCCGTTCGGGCGGGCGGGCGACCTGGCCGGGCGGCGCCGGATGTTCGTGCTCGGGGTGGCGGTGTTCGCGGCGGCGAGCGTCGCCGCCGCGCTGGCCCCCGTCGGCGCGACCCTGATCGGCGCGCGGGCCCTGCAGGGCGTCGGCGCCTCCATGCTCATGCCGGCGACGCTGTCCACGGTGAACGCGGTGTTCACCGGGCGGGACCGGGCCGTCGCCTTCGGCGTCTGGGGCGCCATGATCAGCGGCATGGCGGCGCTCGGGCCCCTCGCGGGCGGCGCCCTGGCCACCGGCGGCGGCTGGCGGTGGGCGTTCGGGGTCAACCTGCCGCTCGGCGCCGTCCTGATCGCCGGGGCGCTGCGGTTCATGCCCGAGACGCGCTCGCCCGCCCCGGGCGGCGTGCGGCGCGAGATCGACTGGGCGGGCGGCGCGCTCGCCGCCCTCGGCCTCGGCGCGCTGGTCTGGGGGATCATCGAGGGGCAGACGTACGGCTGGTGGACCGCGACGCGCCCGTTCACGGCCGGCCCGCTCCGCTGGCCGGAGACCGCCCTCTCCCCCGTCCCCGTGGTCCTGGCGTTCGGCGCGGTGCTGCTCGCGGCGCTGGTCGTGGTCGAGCGGTCCCGGGCGGCGGCGGGACGGCCGGTGATGCTCGACCTGGCGCTGTTCCGCATCCCCAACTTCCGGCGCGGCAACCTGACCTCGGCGCTGATCAACGTCGGCGAGCTCGGGCTGCTGTTCGTCCTGCCGCTGTTCTTGCTGGGCGTCCACGGCACGAACCCGCTGCAGATCAGCCTGGCGATCCTGCCGCTGGCCGTCGGCGCGTTCGTGTCCGGCGGGGGCGCGGGCAGGCTCGCCGACCGGCGCGGCGCCCACCGGGTCGTGCAGATCGGGATGGTCCTGGAGGTCGCCGCGGTCCTCGGGCTGGCCCTCACGGTCTCCGCGACGACCGGCGGGCTCGGGCTCGCGCCGTGGATGCTGCTGTACGGGCTGGGCCTCGGGCTGACGTCGGCGCAGCTGGCGAACGTCTCGCTCGCGGACGTCCCGCCGGCGCAGTCGGGCCAGGCGTCCGGGACCCAGTCGACGGCCCGGCAGGTCGGCGCGGCGCTCGGCATCGCCGCGATCGGGACGGTGTTCGCGACGAGCCTCGGGCACACGATGGCCGACCGGCTGGCGGGCTCGTCGCTGAGCCCGGAGCGGCGGGCGGCCCTCGCCCACGACCTGCGCCACAGCGCCGGGACCTCCGGACGTGATCTTCACGACACGCCCGGGCTGGCCGCCGAGGCGCACGCCGCGGACGCCAGCCTCGCCGTCGCGACCAGGAACGCGGCCCTGACCACGGCGGCGATCCTCGCCCTCGGGCTCGGGCCCGCGCTGCGGCTGCGCCCGAGCACTGATCTTCATCGGGAAGAATCGAAGCGCTAGACCCCCTGTCGTCCCACGAGAACAAGCGGTGACTGTGGCCACGCTCTCCCAATGGGTCGCCGGATCCCGGCCCCGCACCCTGCCCGCGTCCCTCGTCCCGGTCGTCGTCGGCACCGGCGTCGCCGTCGGCGAGGGCGACCCCGTCTGGTGGCGCGGCGTCCTCGCCGCCGTCGTCGCCCTCGTGCTGCAGATCGGGGTGAACTACTCCAACGACTACAGCGACGGCATCCGCGGCACCGACGAGGACCGCGTCGGGCCGCTGCGGCTCGTCGGCTCGAAGGTCGCCAAGCCCAGGCAGGTGCTGGCCGCCGCGCTCGGCTGCTTCCTCGTCGCCGCCGTCGCCGGGCTCGTCCTGGCCGCCGTGACGACGTGGTGGCTGCTGCTCGTCGGCGCGTTCGCGATCCTCGCCGCCTGGTTCTACACGGGCGGCAAGACGCCGTACGGGTACCGCGCCCTGGGCGAGGTCTCGGTCTTCGTCTTCTTCGGCCTCGTCGCCGTCGTCGGCACGACCTACGTCCAGATCGAGGAGCTGCCGTGGGAGGCGTGGGCGGCGGCGGTCCCGATCGGGCTGCTGGCGTGCGGGATGCTCGTCGCCAACAACCTGCGCGACATCCCCACCGACCGGGAGTCGGGCAAGCGGACCCTCGCCGTCGTGCTGGGCGACCGCTGGACCCGGATCCTGTACGCGGCGTGCACCGCGCTGCCGTTCATGTTCGTCCTGGCCCTGGCGGCGCCGCACCCGTGGGCGCTGCTCGCCCTGCTCGCGGCGCCGCTGTCGCTGCCGCCGACGCAGAAGGTGCTGAACGGCGCGACCGGCCCCGCCCTGATCCCGGTGCTCGGCGAGACCGGCCGGCTCCAGATCGCCTACGGAGTGCTGCTGGCGGTCGGCCTGGCGCTCTGACCCGCGGTCAGGGCGCCTTGGTTCTCGGCCAGCAGGAATGCGCCGGTCAGACCGGTCACGAGCCCGGCGAGCACCCCGGCGAGGGCGACCAGGCCCGTGGCGGACGCGGAGTCCGTGGCCAGGAAGCCCGGCCGGCCGAGCACCACGAGCAGCCCGTAGAGGGAGGCCGCGAACATGGTGCCGGAGCCGGCCCAGGCGGCGGCGAGCGGCACGACGAACCGGCCCGGGCGGGCCGCACGCCGGACGATCAGCAGCAGCGCGACGGCGGCGGCGGCCGCGAGCAGGCCCTCCGCACCGCCGGCCAGCTGCTGGGCCAGGTTCCGGTCGGCGGCCTCGCGCCCGTGGAGCCCCGCCGTCCCTCCGAACGCCCAGTAGAGCTCCATGGCCGCGAAGACAGCGGCCGGAGCGACGGCCACGCGGGCCAGAAGCACCTGCAGCGAGTGCGTCGGCCCCGTGGGCAGGTTCCGGGTGCGGATCTCGAACGTCCGCGGCCACCGGTCGCGCGCGTACAGGACGAACGCCGTCAGCAACCCGACGCCCTGCACGGTGAAGCCCGTGTAGACGACGCCGTACACCCAGCCCTGGAGCGCGTTCTCATCGCCCATGAGCGGCTCGGATGAGAAGACCGTCTGCAGGAGCGTCCCGAGCGGGACGGCGAGGACGATCGGCGCGAGCAGGCCCACCGCGATCCAGATCGGCGCCAGGACCAGCCATGCCGGGATCCGGCGGCCCCAGCGGAAGGTGAACGCCGCCGCCACCAGCACGGCGGCCGCGTCCATGCCGAGGGTGATCGCGTTGCCCACGTAGAGCGCGGAGTCCTCGGCCGCGGCGGGGTCGTTCCAGCCGGTCGTGCTGCCCGACAGCCAAGCGATCTTGATGGTGAGGTAGGGGACGCACGCGGCGGCCGTCGCCGCGCAGACGGCCAGGCGGGCCCGCCCGGGGCCGCCGTGCGCGGCGCGCGCCATGCCGGCGGGCCGGTGAACTGGAACGGTCATGGACCGACGATCCACCGGGCCGCCCGCCCCGTGCCTCCCGCCGCGGAGGGAGAACGGGCGCCCCGCTCCCCCGCCAGGGTGAGGCGACCGGTTAGGCCCAGTCGATCTCGGTGCGGCCGGCGTCGACGAGGGCCTTGTTGACGGCGCTGAACGGGCGCGTCCCGAAGAACTTCTTCGCGCTGAGCGGGCTCGGGTGCGCCGACTCGATCACGGTGTGCTGGGGACCGGTGATCAGGCGCGCCTTCTTGCGGGCGTAGGCGCCCCAGAGGACGAACACGACGCGCTCGGTCTTGTCGTTCAGCGCGCGGATCGCGGCGTCGGTGAAGTCCTCCCAGCCCTTGCCCGCGTGGGAGCCCGCCTCCCCGGCCCGGACGGTCAGCACCGCGTTCAGCAGCAGGACCCCCTGGTCGGCCCAGCGGGTCAGGTCGCCGGACACCGGCGCGGGGACGTCGAGGTCGGCCGCCAGCTCCTTGTAGATGTTGCGCAGGGACGGGGGAAGCCGCACGCCCTCGCGCACGCTGAAGCTCAGCCCGTGCGCCTGGCCGGGGCCGTGGTAGGGGTCCTGCCCGAGGATCAGGACGCGGGCGCCGTCGAACGGGCAGTGCCGGAACGCGTTGAACAGGTCCTCGCGCGGCGGGTAGACGGTCTGCCCGGCGTACTCTCCCGCGACGAACGCGCCCAGCGCGGCGGTGCCGATCGGGTCGAGCAGCGGATCGAGCCGCTCGCGCCAGTCGCCGGGCAGCAGTTCCATCAGGTCGAGGGACATCGTCGGGCCTCCGAGAAACGTGATCTCCAGTTGCCCGGAACACTAGTGCCGGCCTCTGACACGCCAGGCCGAATCCAGGGACTCCGAACCCCCCGACCCTAGGATGAGACAAATGCCCGATTCCCCCCATCGGCGGCGCCTTCGCGCGTCCGCGCTGCTCGCGGCGCTCGCCCTGCCCGCCCTCGGCGCGGGCTGCGGCGGCCCCTCCGGACCGGCGACCCTCACCGTCCTCGCGACCAACTCGATGACGGAGGTGCTCGGCGAGGTCGGCATGGCCTACCAGCAGCAGAACCCGGACGTCAGGCTGCGGTTCGCGTTCGGCGGGATGCCGGAGATCGCCGACCGCCTCGCCGAGCACGAGCCCGCCGACGTCCTGGTGACGGCCGACGGGGCGAGCATGGACGAGGCCGACGAGTACCTGGCCGGGCGCCGCCGCGTCATCGCCCGCGACGGGCTCACGATCGCGGTCGGGCCCGGCAACCCCCACCGGATCCGGGACCTGCGGGACCTGGCGCGGCCGGGTCTGCGGGTGGTCGTCGGCGCCGGGACGGTCCCCGTCGGCCGCTACACCCGGCAGGTCCTCGCCAAGGCGGGCGTGACCGTCCGGTGGAGCAGCGAGGAGATCAGCGCGAGGGCCGTCCTGGACCGGGTCCGCGCCGGCGAGGCCGACGCGGGCGTGGTCTTCGTCACCGACCTGAACTCGGCCGGGATCGCGGCGAGCAGCGTGCCCATCCCGGCGGCCCAGAACGTCACCGCGTCCTTCCCCGCCGCGGTCGTCCGCGACGGCGGCCACGAGGACGCCGCGAGGGCGTTCGTGGCGTGGCTGGTCACCCCCGACGCGCAGCGGCTGTTCACCAAGTACGGCTTCGTCACACCGGCCGCTCAGCAGTGACCCGCGGGGAACGGATGCGAGCCGACTTCCGTTTACCTCCCCGGAGCCCTCCAGGGCTCGGGAACACCTGATCGCCCCGGTCCCCGGGGCGCGTTGTACGGGGAGATGCGACACGTGCCGGACGAGCGACCCGCGCCACAGCCCAACGGGACACCGCGACCGAACGGGACGCCGCCGAACGCCGGCGCGCAGCGCTCCGGCACGGCCGGGCCCGGCAGACGCCAGTCGGTGCCGCCCCGCAGCGACCCCGACCAGCCCTGGCGCGCCGAAGGCGTTCCCGACCGGAGAGAAGGGCGGGCCCGCGGCCTGCGCGGGGGCGGGTGGAAGCCGAACCGCAACAACGCGGTCTTCTGGGCGCTGCTGGTGGCCGTCTTCGGGCTGAGCTACGTCTCGATGCACCTCACCGGCCAGAAGGAGCGGGTGACGGTCCCCTACACGGCGTTCACCCAGCAGGTCGCCGCCGGGAACGTGAAGGACGTCTACACCAAGGGCTACCAGATCCAGGGCCAGCTGAAGAGCAAGCGGCCGGTCCCGGGGCACGCGGAGAAGACCTACTCCTCGTTCCAGACGCTGCGCCCCGCGTTCGCCGACGACAAGATCTACACGGAGATGGTGGCCAAGGGGGTCGAGGTCGAGGCCAAGCCGGTCAACGAGGACCGCGGCCTGCTCGCCAACCTTCTGCTGTCGCTGCTGCCGACCCTGCTGTTCGTCGGCCTGTGGATCGGCGTGATGGTGTGGCTGCAGCGCCGCATGACCGGCGGCGGGGGCGGCCTCATGGGCGGCTTCAACCGCTCCCCCAAGCCCGTGGCCGCGGACGCCAAGCGCGCCACCTTCGCCGACGTCGCCGGGATCGACGAGGTCGAGGCGGAGCTCAGCGAGATCGTCGACTTCCTCAAGGACCCCGGCAAGTACCGCCGGATGGGCGCCCGCGCCCCCCGCGGCGTGCTGCTGACCGGCGCGCCCGGCACCGGCAAGACCCTGCTCGCCCGCGCCGTCGCCGGCGAGGCCGACGTCCCCTTCTACTCCGCGGCCGCGTCGGAGTTCATCGAGATGGTCGTCGGCGTCGGCGCCGCCCGCGTCCGCGAGCTGTTCACCGAGGCCCGCAAGACCGCCCCCTCGATCATCTTCATCGACGAGATCGACACCATCGGACGGGCGCGCGGCGGCGGCGCCAGCATGGGCGGTCACGACGAGCGCGAGCAGACCCTCAACCAGATCCTCACCGAGATGGACGGCTTCTCCGGCTCCGAGGGCGTCGTCGTGATCGCCGCGACGAACCGTCCCGACATCCTGGACGCGGCCCTCATGCGCCCCGGCCGGTTCGACCGGCAGGTCGCGGTGTCCCCGCCCGACCTGGAGGGCCGCGTCGCGATCCTCGGCGTGCACACCCGCGAGGTCCCGCTCGCCGCCGACGCCGACATCCTCTCGATCGCCAGGATGACCCCCGGGATGACCGGCGCCGAGCTGGCCAACCTGGTCAACGAGGCCGCCCTGCTCGCCGTCAAGCGCGAGAAGGACGCCGTGGACATGGACGACTTCCAGAGCGCCCTGGAGAAGGTGCAGCTCGGCACCCGGCGCTCGCTGGTCATGCCGTTCGAGGAGCGCCGCCGCACGTCCTACCACGAGTCCGGGCACGGCCTGCTCGGCATGCTCCAGCCGGGCGCCGACCCCGTCCGCAAGATCACGATCGTGCCGCACGGCCGCGCGCTCGGCGTCACCGTCTCCACCCCCGACGACGACCGCTACGCCTACGACGAGCGCTACCTGCGCGGCCGCATCATCGGCGCGCTCGGCGGCATGGCCGCCGAGGAGCTGGTGTTCGGCGTGATCACCACCGGCTCGGAGAGCGACCTGGAGCAGGTCACCAAGATCGCCCGCGGGATGGTGGGCCGCTGGGGCATGTCCCAGAAGATCGGCCCCCTGTCGATCCTCCCGGCGGACGGGTCGGACCCGATGGGCCAGTACGCCGCCCAGGGCACCCTCGACGCCGTCGACCTGGAGGCTCGCCGGATCGTCGACGAGTGCTACGCCGAGGCCCTGGAGACCCTCCGCGCCCACCGCGACAAGCTGGACTCCCTGGCCGCCGCCCTCCTCGAGAACGAGACCCTCGACGAGTCCGCCGCCTACGCCGCCGCCGGCATCGACCGCACCATCCGCGAGGTAGACCTCTCCAAATCCCACCGCTGACCCGCCCCTTCACCCGTGGCGCCCCGAGGTGTTAACCGATTCTGGGTACGCTGACTACACACGGTCTCTAGGCTGATGGGAGCCGAGCGTGATGGAGGAATCACCCAAAGTGAGCGTTCTTGCCACGGTTCACCATCATCGCGAACTCCCCGACACCCCCTACAACCTCTGGATGCGGGACGAGCTCGCCGACGTACTGGATCTCCCCCACGACGGCACCCGTGTCGAGATCGTCGGTGGGGAGATCATCGTGTCGCCAGGGCCCGATATGGCTCACAACTTCATCGTCCAAGACGTGTCGGATGCTTTCGCGGCCGCCCGCGCGGCTGACGCGTCCTACCCGTGGCGCTGCGTCGCCACGCAGGACCTGAACCTAAGCGAGGTGCACGACGGGTACATCCCGGATCTGTGCGTCTTGGACAGGACGACCGCAGCGGAAGGACGGCGCGCGCAACTACGCAAAGCCCTCCCGGAGCATCTGGAACTCGCGCTAGAGGTGACCTCGCCGAGCACCGCGTCCGAAGATCGCCTACCTGGCCGGCGCCGGGCAAGGCCGACCAAGTGGAACGGGTACGCGCGGGTCGGGATCCCGTACTACCTACTGGTCGACCGCGATCCCAGGGAGGCGCGGACGACGCTCTTCAGCTCGCCCGACACCGCGTCGGGCGACTACATGGAGGCGGTGAGCTGGGAGTTCGGCGAGCCGATCAAACTGCCAGAGCCGTTCGGCCTGGAGATCACCACCAACGAGTGGGAGCCCTGGCAGCGCGGGCCGGGCTGAGTACGGTCCGCCCGCCTCTAAGCGGGTCGGGGGAGGCCTATGGGGTTGGGGAACGGCATCTCGTTCGCCAGGGCCTTGGAGGCTGGCTGGAGCCACTCGTACAGGGTGCTGGGGTCGCTCAGGACGGCGTAGGGGGTTGCTGCCAATTCGTCGGTGCGCTGCTCGATTCGTGCCTTCAGGGCGCGTCCGGCTTCTGTCGCCTCTGTCTCGGCCACGAGGCCGCGTTGGGTGAGTGCTTCGATCGCCTCCGCCCACTCCTCAGGCGACCAGCCGCGGCTTTCATGGAATCGCTCGGCAGGCACCACGCCCAGGGCGGACGCCAGGACGTTCGCTTCCAGGCCGCTCAGGCCCTCGGCGGTGAGAAGGGCCACGTGTCCGTCACCGCGGTGCTCGCGCAAGGACGTGGTCGCCTGCCAGAGCGCCTCTACCGGGTCCTCTGGGACGGGCAGGTCACGGTTGGCCGCGAACAGAGGGCGGCCGGAGCCGTCCGCCGCCATCACGACTTCTTGCAGGAGCGGCGCGGCCTTCAACGCAACGTCCTCGATGCCGGGGAAGGCCCTGCGAAGGGCACGCGCCGCGGCGTCGCTTCGCGCTTGGAGGATGCTCTCGGGGGACGCGAAACTCCACGCGTCGGGGACGGCTCGCCGTACGCGGGACGGGTGGAAGCCGAAGAAGATCGCCTCGATCGTCCCTGCGGAGACCCGGCCGAGTGGTGCTCCGCGGCTCCCGAAGTAGCCCATCCAGAAGCCCTTGAGGCCGACGTCCTTGTTGGCCGTCCGGCATTCCTCGGCGAAGTACGTCACCGCGTGCAGCGGCTCTATGGCCTTCCACATCTTCCGCGCGAAAGTCGCATCCACCTGGCGAACGCTAGGCGCGCTCCGGTCTGCGCACAAGCCCGGTCACATCCGGGCCGCGGGGTCCGTCAGTGTGATGACCTAGTGGCACAGAGGGGGACGTGATGGACGAGCGCGAGTTCCTGGCCGAGCGGTTCGAGGGGCACCGCACGCATCTGAAGGCCGTCGCCTATCGGATGCTGGGCTCGCTCGCGGAGGCCGACGACGCCGTCCAGGAGGCCTGGCTGAAGCTCAGCCGGTCCGACTCGGACGACATCGAGAACCTGGGCGGCTGGCTCACGACCGTCGTGGGACGGGTGTGCCTGGACATGCTGCGCTCGCGCACGTCCCGTCGCGAGGACCCGCTGGAGGAACGCCTGCCCGACCCGGTCGTCAGCGCCGCCACCTCCCCCGACCCCGAGTACGAGGCGCTGGTGGCCGACTCGGTCGGTCTCGCGCTCCTGGTGGTCCTGCAGTCCCTCACCCCTGCCGAGCGGCTGGCGTTCGTCCTGCACGACACGTTCGGCGTGCCTTTCGAGGAGATCGCGCACATCGTGGGACGGTCGCCCGCCGCCGCCCGCCAGCTGGCCAGCCGCGCCCGCCGCCGGGTGCGCGGCACGGCCCCCGATCCCGAACGCGACCCGGCCCGCCAGCGCGCGGTCGTCGACGCCTTCAACGCGGCCGCCAACGGGGGCGACTTCGAGGCGCTCGTCGCGGTCCTCGCCCCGGACGTGGTGCTCCGCGCCGACGTCGGCGCCATCCCCGGCGGCTGGACGCAGGTCGTCGGCGCCGAGAACGTCGCCGGGCAGGCCATCAGGTTCCGCAGGACGACCCCCGGGCAGGTCATGGACGCCCTGGTCAACGGGACCGCCGGGATCGTCTGGTTCGAGGAGGGGCGCCCGCAGTCCGTCCTGGCCTTCACGGTCGCGGAAGGCCGGGTCACCGCGATCGACATCCTGGCCGACCCCGACCGCCTCGCCGCCCTCGACCTCGTCTACTCCGGCTGATCCAGGGTGGCGGGGAGGGCCGAGACGCTGAGGGTCGTCATGCCCTTCAGGGCGGCGAGGACGGTGGGGTGCGGGGCCGCGTGGACGGTCGGGAGGATCGGGTCGTCCGGGTAGGCCAGGGCGTCGGCGGAGGCGGAGAAGCGCACGCCCGGGTCGCGGGGGTCGAGGCGGACCCACAGGTCGTCGACGAGGGCGGCGGCCAGGCCGTGGACGAAGCCGGGGCGCTGCTGGTAGCACAGTCCGGCCTGGACGCCGCCCGCGCGCAGGAGGGCGACGTAGGCGTGGGACTGGGCGAAGCACAGGCCCGTGCGCTGTTCGAGGACGTCGGAGGCCCGCCACGGGACGCGGGTGTCACCGGTGTCCATGGAGTGCGGGATCCGGTCGCGGACGTAGTCGAAGGCCGCCCGTGCGTAGGCGATGTCGTCGCCGGTGCGCAGCTCCGCGGCGATCGACTGGACGAGGGGATGCTCGAAGTCGATCGCCTCGGACGCGGCGAGGTAGTCCCAGGGTTCGGCGTCGAAGTCCATCACAGGCCGAGGAGCGCCTCGATGCCGACCGTGAGGCGTTCGAGCTCGGGGACCTTGCGGACGGCGAGCAGCACCCCGGGCATGAACGACTCGCGGTTCATCGAGTCGTGCCGGATGGTGAACAGCTCGCCGTGGCCGCCGAGGACGACCTCCTGGTGCGCGACGGCGCCGGACATGCGGACGGCGTGCACGCGGACGCCGTCCACGTCGGCGCCGCGGGCGCCCTCGACCCCGGAGGTGGTGGCGTCCGGCGACGGGGCGACGCCCGCCTCGGCGCGGGCGGCGGCGACCAGCTCGGCGGTGCGGTAGGCGGTGCCGGACGGGGCGTCGGCCTTGTTCGGGTGGTGCGTCTCGACGATCTCGACGGACTCGAAGAACGGGGCCGCCTTCTGCGCGAAGTGCATCATCAGCACCGCGCCGATCCCGAAGTTCGGGGCGATGAGCACGTTCCCGGACGACTCCTCGGTCAGCCAGGAGCGGACCGTGTCGAGCCGGGACGGGTCGAAGCCGGTGGTGCCGACGACGGCGTGCAGGCCGCGCTCGACGCACCACCGGAGGTTGTCCATGACCACGCCGGGGTGGGTGAAGTCGACGACGACCTCGGCGGCCGCCAGCGCGTCGAGCGCCTCGCCCTGGTCGACGGCGGCGACGAGCTCCATGTCGTCGGCCCCCTCGACGGCGCGGCACACCTCGGCGCCCATCCGGCCCTGCGCGCCCAGCACCCCGACCTTTGTCACGTGTTCCTCCCGGTTGGCGTCGTCCCGAGCCTATCGTCAGAAGCGCTTGCCCAGCTCGCGCGCCTCGGCGTGCGCGGTGCGGCGCCCTGTCTCGGCGTCGGCGGTGGCGAGGTTCGGGCGGAACTCGGCGGTGCCGATGTCGGTGATCCCCGTCCAGCGGAGCCAGCCCTCCAGGAACGGGGCCTGGTGGTCGCGGCCGAACGCGGGCCCGCGGCCCTCCCCGTAGACGGCGCTGGTGTAGACGACGGCGGCCTTCTTGCCCTTCAGCAGGCCGCTGTAGCCCTTCTCGGGGTCGAAGCGGAACACCCAGCCGGGCTGCGAGACCACGTCGATGAACTGCTTGAGGATGTACGGGACGCTGGAGTTCCACATCGGGACGCTGAACAGGTAGCGGTCGTA
Source organism: Actinomadura sp. NPDC048032 (assembly GCF_040653175.1). NCBI lineage: Bacteria > Bacillati > Actinomycetota > Actinomycetes > Streptosporangiales > Thermomonosporaceae > Actinomadura > Actinomadura sp. NPDC048032. Next base: position 8,440 of record NZ_JBEZJP010000082.1, on the reverse strand, counting down.
GGAGTCGTAGCGCTCGAAGACCTCCCGGGCGGCCCGCCACGTGGCGGCCTCCGCGCCGGACGGCTCGTTCCCCGCGAGCACGGTCATCTTGGCGCCGGCTCCGGCGGGGCCGAACGCGGGCAGGCCGGCCTCCCACAGGTCGAGGTGGTCGACGGCGTCGCCGTGGGTCTCGCGGTAGGCGTCGAGGAACGCGTCGGCCAGCGCCAGCGATTCGGACGCGGCGCCCCGCGGGGACGCGGAGATGTGCAGCAGACGGGACATGAGGGTCCTCTCTCACCAGAAAATACGGACCAAGGTCCGCTTACTCCTCTGGAGATTAGCGGACCCTGGTCCGTTTAACAAGTGAGCGGTGCGTCAGGCTCCGAACTCGCGGTCCCCCACCGGGCCGATCACGGTCAGGGCCTGCGGGCCCGCCAGCACGTCGCGGGCGATGGCGCGGACGTCGTCGGGCGTGACGGCCTCGATGCGCGCCAGGACCTCGTCCACCGGCAGCAGCGACTCGTAGACCAGCTCGCTCTTGCCGATCCGGCTCATCCGGGAGCCGGTGTCCTCCAGGCCGAGCACCATGGCGCCGCGCAACTGACCCTTGCCGCGCTCCAGCTCCTCGTCGTCCAGACCGTCGGCGGCCTTGGCCAGCTCGTCCCGGCAGATCGACAGGACCTCCTCGGCCTTGGCCGGCTGGCAGCCCGCGTAGACGCCGAACACGCCGGAGTCGGCGTACTGGGCCGTGTAGCTGTAGACGGAGTACGCCAGCCCGCGCTTCTCGCGGATCTCCTGGAAGAGCCGGGACGACATGCCCCCGCCGAGCGCCGCGTTCAGCACGCCGAGCGCGAACCGCCGCTCGTCGGTGCGGGACGTGCCGGCACCGCCGATGATGATGTGCGCCTGCTCGGTGTCCTTGTCGATCACCACGCTGCGCGGGTCCAGCGGGACGGGCGCGCCGTTCAGCCGCGGCGCGGCGGGCGCGGCGTCGCCGTGCAGGTGCTCGGCGAACGCCGCCGACACCAGCCGGACCGTCTCGTCGTGGTCGATGTTGCCCGCCACCGACACCACCAGGTTCGACGGGACGTAGTGCTGCCGGTAGTAGCCGTGGATCCGGTCCCGGGACAGCGCGTTGATCGACTCCTCGGTGCCGAGGATGGGACGCCCGAGCGGGGTGTCGCCGTACAGCGCCGTGGAGAACTCGTCGTGGATCAGGTCGCCCGGGTCGTCGTCGCGCATGTGGATCTCTTCGAGGATCACGCCGCGCTCGGCCTCGACGTCCTCGGGCCGGTTCAGCGACGCCGCCACCATGTCGGAGACCACGTCCACCGCGAGGGGCAGGTCGGAGTCCAGGACCCGCGCGTAGTAGCAGGTGTACTCCTTGGCGGTGAACGCGTTGAGGTCGCCGCCGACCGCGTCGATCGCCGCGGAGATCTCCAGCGCCGACCGCCGCCGGGTGCCCTTGAACAGCACGTGCTCGAGGTAGTGGCTGGCCCCGGCGTCGGCGGGGGCCTCGTCGCGGGAGCCGACCGCCGCCCAGACGCCGAACGCCGCGGAGCGCACGGTCGGCATCGTCTCGGTGATGATCCGCAGCCCGCCGGGCAGGACGGTGCGGCGGACCGCGCCGGCGCCGTCGGAGTGGATCGTGGTGGTGGTGCCGGGCTCCTGCGCCCGCGCCGGCAGGGTCACGTGTGGCTCACATTCCGTCGGGGGAAAGCGGCCGGCCGGCCGGTCCGCAGCCTCATCGCGCTGCGGATCCGGCCGGCCGGTCATGGGTTCTGATCAGGAGTTGCGCTGGCCGGCGTCGTCGTCGGACCCGCGGCGGGTGCGGCGGCGCCGCGGACCGCGCCGGTCGCCGTCGTCGCGGCGCTCGCCGGAGCCGCCGTCACCGGACGCCGGGGCGGAGGCGGGCTCGTCGCCGCCGTCCGTCTCGGCCTTCCCGGCGGCCTCGCGCTCGACCACCTCGACCGGCACCAGCGACAGCTTGCCGCGCTGGTCGATCTCGGTGACCTCGACCTGGATCTTCTCGCCGACGCCCATCACGTCCTCGACGTTCTCGATCCGGGCGCCGCCGTGCAGCTTGCGGATCTGCGAGACGTGCAGCAGGCCGTCCTTGCCGGGCAGCAGCGACACGAACGCGCCGAACGTGGTCGTCTTGACGACGGTCCCGAGGAACCGCTCGCCGACCTCCGGCATGTGCGGGTTGGCGATCGAGTTGATCGCCTGCCGCGCGGCCTCGGCGGACGGCCCGTCGGTGGCGCCGACGTAGATCGTGCCGTCGTCCTCGATCGTGATGTCGGCGCCGGTGTCGTCCTGGATCGAGTTGATCATCTTGCCCTTGGGGCCGATGACCTCGCCGATCTTGTCGACCGGGACCTTGATCGTGATGATCCGCGGCGCGTTCGGGCTCATCTCGGCGGGCGCCTCGATGGCCTCCTGCATCACGTCCAGGATCGCCAGGCGGGCGCCCTTGGCCTGCTTCAGCGCGGCGGCCAGCACCGAGGCCGGGATGCCGTCGAGCTTGGTGTCCAGCTGCAGCGCCGTGATGAGGTCACGGGTGCCGGCGACCTTGAAGTCCATGTCGCCGAACGCGTCCTCGGCGCCGAGGATGTCGGTCAGGGTGACGTACTCGTCGCCCTCGTTGATCAGGCCCATGGCGATGCCCGCCACCATCTGCCGGAGCGGGACGCCCGCGTCCAGCAGTGACATGGTGGACGCGCACACCGAGCCCATCGAGGTGGAGCCGTTGGAGCCGAGCGCCTCCGACACCTGCCGGATCGCGTACGGGAACTCCTCGCGCGAGGGCAGCACCGGGATCAGGGCGCGCTCGGCGAGGGCGCCGTGACCGATCTCGCGGCGCTTCGGGGAGCCGACCCGGCCGGTCTCGCCGGTGGAGTACGGCGGGAAGTTGTAGTTGTGCATGTAGCGCTTGGTGCGCTCGGGGTTCAGCGTGTCGATCGTCTGCTCCATGCGGAGCATGTTGAGCGTCGTCACGCCGAGGATCTGCGTCTCGCCGCGCTCGAACAGCGCCGAGCCGTGCACCCGCGGGATGACGTGCGCCTCGGCGGTCAGCTGGCGGATGTCCTTCAGGCCGCGGCCGTCGATGCGCAGCCCGTCGCGGATCACGCGCTCGCGGACCAGCTTCTTGGTGAGGGCGCGGTAGGCGGCGGAGATCTCCTTCTCGCGCCCCTCGAACTGCTCGGCGAGCTTCTCGGCGGCGGCCGCCTTGATCTCGTCGAGCCGGGACTCGCGCTCCTGCTTGCCGGCGATGGTCAGCGCCTGCGCCAGGTCTCCGCTGACCGCGTCGGTGACGGCGGCGAGCACGTCGTCCTGGTAGTCCAGGAAGATCGGGTACTCGGCGGTCTCCTTGGCGGCGACCTCCGCGAGGTCGCTCTGCGCCTTGCACAGCGCCTTGATGAACGGCTTGGCCGCCTCGAGGCCCTCGGCGACGGTCTCCTCGGTGGGCGCGGTCGCGCCCTCGCCGACGAGCTTGATGGTGTCGCGGGTGGACTCCGCCTCCACCATCATGATCGCGACATCGCCGTCGGCCAGCACGCGGCCGGCCACGACCATGTCGAAGGTCGCGCGCTCCAGCTCGGGGTGGGTCGGGAAGCCGATCCACTGGCCGTCGATCAGCGCGACGCGCACGCCGCCGATCGGGCCCGAGAAGGGCAGGCCCGCCAGCTGCGTGGACATCGAGGCGGCGTTGATCGCCACGACGTCGTACAGGTGGTCGGGGTGCAGCGCCATGATCGTCTCGACGACCTGGATCTCGTTGCGCAGGCCCTTGGCGAACGACGGGCGCAGCGGCCGGTCGATCAGCCGGCAGGTCAGGATGGCGTCCTCGGACGGACGCCCCTCGCGGCGGAAGAACGAGCCCGGGATGCGCCCTGCGGCGTACATCCGCTCCTCGACGTCCACGGTCAGCGGGAAGAAGTCCAGGTTGTCCTTGGGCTTCTTGGACGCGGTGGTCGCCGACAGCACCATCGTCTCGTCGTCGAGATAGGCGACGGCGGAGCCGGCCGCCTGCCGGGCCAGCCGGCCGGTCTCGAAGCGGATGGTGCGGGTGCCGAACGTGCCGTTGTCGATCACGGCTTCGGTGGTCTGCGCACCGTCGATGCGCACGGCTTCTGTCACGGGAAACCTCCTCATGGGTTCCTTTTCGGTCCTCGCGGCCGTTTCCCGTTGGCTGTCACGCTGCCGGTCTTCGATCGAAGCACCCGGATCGAGAGCGCCGCCGACGCGGCGGAACGGATCCGGAAGCCACTACCGAGGACCGGCCCGCACCAGCGGTGTCCGCGAGGCTTGTCTGAAATTGGGGTCGGGGCCCGGTGGGCCCGCCGACCGTAAAAGGAAGGGAGTGGCCCGGCGGGCCACTCCCTCACCCTGCTAGCGCCGCAGCCCGAGTCGCTCGATCAGCTGCCGGTAGCGGTTGATGTCCTTGTTCGCGAGGTACTTCAGGAGCCGGCGACGACGGCCGACCAGCAGCAGGAGGCCGCGGCGGCTGTGGTGGTCGTGCTTGTGCTCCTTGAGGTGCTCGGTCAGATCGTTGATACGGCGCGTCAGCAGCGCGACCTGGACCTCCGGGGATCCGGTGTCACCCTCAGTGGTCGCGTACTCGGCGATGATCTGGTTCTTGGTGGCGGTGTCGAGCGACACGTGGCTCCTTCGATGGATTCGTCACCCGCAGATCCAGGCCCGGTGGGCGCACGGGTCCGCATGGTGCGTGTTGAAGAGGGTGGCGGGCCGCATGAGGGTGCAGCCAGCCGCGCCGGGGCCCTTCCCGGCGACTATTCACCGTACCACGCTGTATTGGTTGCAAGCCCGGCTGTGCTGGCTGCAAGCCCGGCCCGAGGTGCTCGCCTGGCGGCTCGCACCTCGACCGGTCTTGGGGCGAGCGCGACCTCGCTTCGCGAGCTTCCCGGTGGGGGCGCGCTGTAGCCGGGGGTCCCCACCCGCATCCCTTCCCGCTCGCCGTCGTCGGCGGTGAGGGCCAGCTCCAGGTCGATCATCACCGGGGCGCCGTCCGGGCGCACCATGATGTTGCTCGGGTTGAAGTCGCGCACGATGAGGCCGGCCTCGTGCGCCTTCGCCATCAGATCGGCCAGGCGCCCGCACATCTCCAGGACGGGGGGCACGTGCGGGCCCCACCCGGCGTCGCCGATCACGTCGGCGATCCACTGCCGCAGGGAGGTGCCCGGGATCATCTCCTCCGCCAGGAAGAGGTGGCCCGCCTGGGCGAAGAGCGCCACCGGGCGCGGGGCGATGCCCAGGGCGTCGACCGCCTCCAGCACGCGGGCCTCCGTCCGCAGCCGGTCGCGGGTGTCGCGCCCCTTGGCGTCGACGTCCACGTGCGGGCGGCCCTCCTTGATGACGATCGCCTCGCCGGTCTCGGTGTCCGTCGCCCGGTACACGCCGCCCTTGTTGGTGTGGCGGATCGCCTCGTGGACGGTGAACCGCGACCCGATCCGAACGCCTTTTCCGTTTCGGACGGCGCCATTCTCGGTGGCGCTCTTCCGGGTGCTTTCGGTGCTATCGCCCGCGTCTGTGCCGTTCTGCTTTTCCGTCGGCGGGACGTCCTGGGGGAATGGGCAGGCGGCCCAGGGCGGCGGCGTGTACGTCGCACCGCGGCGGTCTTCCACGGGATTGCCGTCCGGGTCGAGAATCATCCACGCGTAGAATCCGTCGTTGGTGATGCGGCGCACCTCGACGAACGCTCCATAGCGGTAATGCACGAGGCTGCCCGGCCCGTAGGGGCGGTCGGACAGAATGCGCGGCCCGGGCAGGCCCGCGGTCGCCACGTGCAGTTCCGCCGCGAGGCGGACGGCCTCGTCGTCGTCCACCGGGTAGACGGTGATGAACTTCCCGGAATGGCCGCGCGAGGTGTTGCGCGAGTTCAGGGCCGCGACATGGTCGCGGGTGGCGGCGAACTTGAACATGGAACGGCCCGCCAGCAGCACGGGCAGCGAGCGGGCCAGCACGTCCTGGGCCGAAGCCGGCGTCGCGGAGACGTGCAGCTTCCACCCCTGCTGGGGACACTCGCCGTTCTCGGGGCGGACGTGGGCCCACATCCCGCTGCGCAGCGGCTTCCAGCGGAGCGGGCCGGCCGCCGCGCCGAGCGCCCGGTCGAGAACGTCGAGGAGGCGGGTGTCGTCGCTCTCCGCGGCGGTCGCCCCGGACAGGACACTGAAATGGAAGTCCGCCATCCCCGCTCGCCCTCTCCCTTTTCCGTCCGGACCGCCTGGACCTCCCGGGCGGAGATATTGATCGCCTTGTCTTTTGGGGTCAAAAGTCAAAGAACGATCGGATGTTGCTTTCGCTGAGCAAGGACACGGTAACCACGAATCCCCCGGAAACGCCAGTCAATCTCTTTAGTCGGACCTATTCGCGGCCGGTAGAAAAGTCTTACCTGGCGGGGGATGTAACGCGCCGTCCCTGTGCGGAGAGTGACAATGATCGTCGCTCATAACCCCTCAATATGGGGAAATGTCGAGTTTGTCCTCACTGGAAAACATGATCGCTTTGCCCATTGAGTCAGGGTGCGGTTTCGTGCGCGTCATGTCCGATGGCTGCCACGCCGCCCGGTGGCGACCCGTCGCCCGGGTGTGCTAACGCCGTGTCGCGCACGAAAGCGCGGGCGCCCTTCCCGCACGGCCCGCGCTTCTCAGACCCGTGCTTCAGGCCCGTGCTTCAGACCCGCGCTTCAAGCCCGTGCTCCAGGGCTGGGGCTTCTCAGGCGCCGGCGGCGGCCGCGTCGACGGCGTCGGGGGACAGGATGCGATCCAGGACCATGGCGGCGCAGCCGGTCAGGCCCGCGCTCTCGCCCAGGCGGCTCGGTTCGATGCGCAGGTCCCGGGTCGCCAGCGCCGTGGCGCGCTGGTAGACGATCTCGCGCACGCCCGCGATCAGGGGCTCGTCCGCGCCCGCGAGGTCGCCGCCCAGGACGACGACCGCGGGGTTGAGGAGGTTCACGGCGGTGGCGACGACCTCGCCGATGCGGCGGCCGGCGTCGCGGAGCAGGGCGACGGTCGCCGGGTCGCCGGAGCGGGCCAGCGCCGCCAGGGCGGGCAGGTCCTCGGCGGGGGAGCGGGCCAGCAGGGCGGTGCCGCCGGCGACGGCCTCGACGCAGTTCACGTTGCCGCAGCGGCAGGGGGCCTCGCCGGGGACGGGCACGGGGATGTGGCCGATCTCCCCGGCCGCGCCGAGGGCGCCGCGCTGGATGCGGCCGCCCGCGATGATGCCCGCGCCGATCCCGGTCGAGACCTTCACGAACAGGAGGTCGCCGACGCCGGGGTGGGCCTGGTGCTCGCCGAGGGCGGCGGCGTTGACCTCGTTGTCGAGGTAGGCGGGGACGCCGAAGCGCTCGGAGATGGGGGCGCCGATCTCCATCGCGTCCCAGCTCCCGGCCACGTGCTCGACGGCGTCGGGGACGCCGAGCCCGACCCCGCGGATGCTCGACGCGTCGGCGCCGGACTCGGCGAGGAGGGCCTCCCACTGCTCGAACAGGCGCGGGAGCGTCCTGCCCGGGCTCACCTCCGCCGGGGGCCCGTCGGCGCGGGCGAGGGTCGTGCCGGCGAGGTCGCAGACGGCGAGCTGGCCCCGGGACTGGCCGAGGTTGGCGAGCAGGACGGAGCCTCCCGCCGCGTTGAACTCCAGTCGGGCCGGGGGGCGCCCGCCCGTGGAGGGCCCGTCGGCGCGCTCGACCACCAGGCCGCGCCGGATCAGGGCCGCGACGCGGGACGCCACGGCGGGCCGGGAGAGCCCGGTGATGCGGCCGAGCTCGGCGCGGGTGGCCACGCCGTCCTCGCGGATCAGGCGCAGCATGTCGCCGCCGGTGGCCGGGCGGGTGACGGGGCGGGGCATCCGGCCAGTCAAGCACCCGGGGCTTTCGTGCGTCCAGTTCGACGAACATCCGAACTTTTGTCATCTGAAGTTCATAAGTACGGTTGAACAGGTGACCGATGTCTCGCTAGTTTGGTGATCGAGCGATCCCCCCTGGTCTTGGAGCATCTGATGGCTGTGCATCCCGTGCTGGCGGCAGTGACCCGGCGCGTCGTCGAGCGGAGCGCCGGACCCCGCGGCGCGTACCTGAAGCGGATCGGCGAGGCCCGTTCGCAGGGCCCGGTGCGCAGCGGGATGGGGTGCGCGAACCTCGCGCACGGCTTCGCCGCCTGCGGCGTCCAGGACAAGCTGTGGCTGCGCGGCGACGCCACGCCGAACATCGCGATCGTGTCGGCGTACAACGACATGCTGTCCGCGCACCAGCCGCTCCAGGACTACCCCGACCTCCTGAAGTCCGCGATCCGCGCGGGGGGCGGCACGGCCCAGTTCGCCGGGGGCGTCCCCGCCATGTGCGACGGCATCACCCAGGGCCGGGCCGGCATGGAGCTGTCGCTGTTCAGCCGGGACGTGGTGGCCATGGCGACGGCCGGCAGCGGGGCGCCCGTCATGATCCGGG
>NZ_JBEZJP010000081.1:0-24607 GCF_040653175.1 Actinomadura sp. NPDC048032 | reverse complement strand
ATGAACCCACCCGAACACGGTCGTGGCGGGGTTTCGGAACAGCATCACCCGAACACCTTCATGAACGCAACCCGCCGTTTCCGCCCCGTGGGCGGTTCGGCACCAGTGCGATCCCGGTTCCCGAGGCCAGCGCGGCCGGCCCCGAGCTCGCCTTCTACGCCGCCCACTGGACGGGCCGCCAGTGGCAGGTCGGGCTGTCCGGCGCGACGGCGTTCGCCTCGCTCCTCGGAGCCGCCCCCGCGGACCTCATGTCGCCGGCGGAGTCGAGGCTCCTGCGCAGGTACGGCGCGCTGAGCGCCGCGCAGGCCGCCACGCTCGTCAACGGGACGCGGGCGGGCGACCGGCTGATGCTGCCGTGGAAGACCGGCCAGGCGTGGTCGATGACGACCTCCGACGACGCCGTGGCGGCGCGCCCGCTGGCGTCGCTGGCGTTCTCCGGCGGCGACGGCCGCGTCCTCGCCGCCGGCGGCGGGCGCCTCTACCGGTTCTGCTCCAGCCAGGCCGGCGCGGTGGTCATGGTGATCCACCCGAGCGGCCTCGCGTCCACCTACTACGGGATGCGGGGCGTGACCGAGCTGCGCGACGGCAGCGTCGTCGAGCAGGGCGACGCGCTCGGCCGCACCGGCTCCGGGCGGCCCTGCGGCGGGGCGGCCGCGCCCCGCGCCGAGGTCGCTTTCGGGCTGCGCCGCGGCGGCGGTGCGGTCCCGCTCGACGGCGCCGAGATCGGCGGCTGGACGTTCCGCGAGCGCGCCAAGCCGCTCCTCGGCTTCGCCGAACGCGGCGTCCTCCAGGTGCTTCCCGGGGGCCTGCTGGCCAACCTCGGCCCGGTCCCCGCCGCGGACGACTCTCCGTCGTCAACGCCGTCCCCCGGCAAGAAGCCGGAGAAGGACGGCGCCGGACCGGCCGGCGCCCCGGCGCCGGCCGCCACCTAGAACAGGAGTCCGAGCGGTGCGAATTCGCAACAGTGATGATCCCGCGGTGCCCACCTGGGCGCTGCGCGTGGTGCTCGCCGGCGCGGTGCTGGTGCTGGTCGGCGCGGCGACCCCGCAGGGCGCCGTCGCGGTCGCGAACGTGCAGTACTTCCTCAGCTTCTACGCCGGCGTCTTCGCGCTGGTCGCGCTGACCACCGCGGTGATGAGCGGGCTGCTGGCCACCGAGCGCCTCATCCTGAAGATCCGGCACCGGGTGCTCGCCCAGGCGGTGCACCGCGCCTCCGCCGTCGTCGCGACGGCGATGCTGGTCGCGCACGTCACGGTGAAGGTGATGAGCGGCCTCGCGCTGCCGGTGCAGGTCGTGGTGCCGGACGCCGGCGCGATCGGCCTCGGCACCCTCGCCTCCGACCTGATGCTCCTCATCGTGGTCACGGGGCTGCTGCGGGCGCGGTTCGCGTTCCGCGGCAAGGCCTGGGTGTGGCGGTCGATGCACGCCGTCGCCTACGTGTCCTGGCCGCTCGCGATCGTGCACGGCCTGATCACCGGACGGGCCGCGGCGCCGTGGGTCGTGCTGAGCTACGTGATGAGCGTGGTGTTCGTCGTCCTCGCCCTGGTCACCCGCATGGTCGTGGTGATCAGGCCGCGGGACGTCCACCGGGCCGGCGAGGACGTCGAGGCGTTCTCGCTGCCGGACGGCGCGGGCCGCCGCCGCGACCGGCGCGCCATGGCGGCGCGCGAGCACGAGGAGGGGCGCGCCGCCGCGAGGGCCCGCGCCCGGGCGCCGGAGGACCCGTTCGACGATCCGCGCGACCTCGGCGACCCGCGCGACTTCGCGGACTCCCGGCAGACCGTCGCGGACCCGCGCGGCATGCCCGTCACCGGACCGGGCCGCGACACCGAGGTCCTCCGATGACCTCGACCGTCACCGTCTCCAATATCGGCGGGCCGCGGCTGACGCTCGGGTTCGACCGGTTCGACCGGCTGGACCTCGACCGGCACCTCGCGGTGCACGGCAGGCTCCGCGCGCCGGCGCTGGACGACCTGGTGCGCATGGCCGAGCAGGTCGACCTGAGGGGACGCGGCGGGGCGGGGTTCCCGTTCGCCCGCAAGCTGATGGCGGTCGCGGCGCGGGTCGACCACCCGACCGCCGACCGGACCGCGCTGCTGCCCGGCGAGAGGGGCGACGAGCGCGGGTCCAGCGAGGACGTCGTCGTGGTGGTCAACGGCGCCGAGGGCGAGCCCGGCAGCGCCAAGGACAAGGTGCTGCTCGGCAGGGCGCCGCACCTGGTGCTCGACGGCGCGCAGATCGCGGCGAGCGCGCTCGGGACCCAGCGGATCGTGCTGGCCGTCGAGAGCGACGAGGCCGCCCGGTCGGTCCGCGCCGCGATCAGCGAGCGGCGGATGCCGGCCCGGGTGGTGCGGCTGACCGAGCGGTTCATCTCCGGGGAGAGCGGCGCGGTGATCCGCGCGATCAACGGGGAGACGCCGATCCCGCCGGGCGTCAAGGTCCGCGCGTCCGACTCGGGGGTGGACGGCTTCCCGACCCTGCTGTCCAACACCGAGACGTTCGCGCAGCTCGCGGTGCTCGTCTCCCTCGGCCCCGACCTGTACGCCTCGGCCGGGACGGAGGACGAGCCGGGCACCACGCTGCTGACGATCGGCGGGACGCAGGTCGTGGAGGCGCCGCTCGGCACGCCGCTGCGGGCCGTCCTCGACCACTGCGGGGTGCCGGCGTCGCCGGGCGTGCTCGTCGGCGGCTACCACGGCATGTGGCTCGACCCGGCCGCGGTGTCGCGGGCGGTCCTGTCGCGCGCGGGGATGCGCCGCGTCGGCGGGACGGTGGGCGCGGGGATCATCCTGCCGCTCACCCAGGGCACCTGCCCCCTCGGAGAGGTGACGCGGATCGCCTCCTACCTCGCGGCGCAGTCCGCCGGGCAGTGCGGGCCGTGCCGGCTCGGGCTGCCCGACGTCGTCCGGTCCCTGATGGCGCTCACCGAGGGGGCCGGGACGGTGGACGGCGTGCGCCGCGCCGCCGGCGTCGGCCGGGGCCGCGGCGCCTGCACCCACCCCGACGGGACGGCCAGGTTCGTCCTGTCGGCGATGGAGGCCTTCACCGCCGACATCGACGCGCACCGGTGGGGAGGCGGGTGCGGCCAGTCGACCTACGGGGTGCTGCCGCTGCCGGTGCCGGACGGCACGGAGGGGCGGGTCGCGATCGACTGGAGCCGGTGCGACGGGCACGGCCTGTGCGCCTACCTCGTGCCCGAGCTGATCCAGCTCGACCGGTACGGCTTTCCCGTCGTGCTCGGCACCGACATTCCGTCGTGGATGGAGAAGGACGTTCAGAAGGCGGTCGCGATGTGCCCCGCATTGGCGCTTCGTGTCGTCGGCGGAGTCCCCGGGGCGCCCTCGCGGCGTTGAATTCCGGGCGCAGAAAGAAATGACAACAGGTGGACATCGTTGAACCCCCGGGGCGTTCCGCTGCGTATCTCCGGACGAACCCGCGCCGGGTCCGTCGAGAGATCCTTGGAAGGAGGGACGAGAGCCCTTGAGGAAATCCTACGGAATCGCCGGAAAGCGCACGCTCCCGCGCCTCGGCAAGGGGCGCCTGCTGCTGGTGCTGGCGGCCGCGGCCGCCGTCGTGGCGGCCTTCGCGGTCGTCATGAGCCCGGTCGGCACGCCCGCGAGCGGCGCGGCGAACCTCGGTGGCACCGTCAACACCCGCTGGGGCCGGCTCAGCACTCTGGACAGGCAGCTCCTGGTGAAGGTCCGGCAGGCCGGCCTCTGGGAGATGCCCGCGGGACAGCAGGCCGCGCAGCGCGCCTCCAGCCCCCGGGTGAAGGAGGTCGGCGAGATCATCATGCGCCAGCACATGCAGCTGGACGCCGACACCCGCGCCGAGGCGCAGAAACTGGGCGTGCTGCTTCCCAACGAGCCCAACGGCAGCCAGAAGAGCTGGCTGAGGGAGATGTCGGGAAAATACGGCGCCGACTATGACAAGACGTTCGTGCTGCGGTTGCGCGCCGCCCACGGGCAGGTCTTCACGGTCATCGCCAAGGTGCGCGCCGCGACCGAGAACACCGAGATCCGCGCGTTCGCCGAACGGTGCCTGAAATTCGTCAACACGCACATGTCGCTGCTGGAGAGCACGGGCCTGGTTCCCAGGCGCGCTCTGCACTGACGGAGACCCCGCAAAGGGAGCAGTTTTTCGATGGGACGAAAGAAGAAAGCCTTCGCCGCGTTGATCCCGGCGCTGACCCTGGTCGCGACGGTCTACCAGGGGATCCCCGCCGCGGCGGCGGACCCGACCGCCCAGCCGACCGACCCCGCCGCGCAGCCGACCGACCCCCAGGGCGGCCAGCAGAACGGTGGCCAGATGGGCGACGGCGGTCAGATGGGTGACGGCGGTCAGATGGGCGACGGCGGTCAGATGGGTGACGGCGGCCCGATCGACGGCGGCCAGACGACTCCGCCTGCCGACCCGCAGGGCGGCCAGCAGCCCGGCGGCGGCCAGAACGGCGGGCAGAACGGCGGGCAGAACGGCGGCCAAAATGGCGGCCAGAACGGTGGCCAGAACGGCGGGCAGGCGCCGGCGAATCCGAGCCTGCGCGCGGACCAGTTCGTCGACATCCGCAAGGCGCCGCGCGTGCGGCAGCCCCGCCGCGGCCGCCAGGCCTCGACCGGCGTGTTCGCGTCCAGTTGCGGCGTGAACAAGGGCCAGGCCCACAGCAACCCCGACAACGTGCTCGCCGCCCCGGGCGTCGTGAACGGCGCGCACCACATCCACGACTACGTCGGCAATCTCGACACGAACGCGTTCTCCACCGACGAGACGTTCGCCGCCGCCGGGACGACGTGCACCAACGGCGACAAGTCGGCCTACTTCTGGCCGGTGATCCGGCTCCGCGCCGGTCAGGACACCTCGGACCGGGCGCAGCAGAGCCAGGCGGACGGCAACGTCGGCAGCATCGTCACCCCGTCGAGCGTCAAGCTCCAGTACCTCGGCAACCCGCGCGCCAAGGTGACCGCGATGCCGCGGTTCATCCGCGTCGTCGCCGGTGACGCCAAGGCCGTGACGAACGGCCTGAAGAACGCGCACGCGAGCTGGACGTGCAGCGGGTTCGAGAACCGGGCGTTCACCGACAAGTACCCGCTGTGCCCGCGCGGCAGCAAGGTGGAGCGCGTGCTGAACTTCCCGAGCTGCTGGGACGGTCAGAACACCGACAGCGCCAACCACCGCGACCACATCCGGTTCGCGGACCCGCGGACGGGGCAGTGCCCGCAGGGCACGAAGGCCGTGCCGCAGCTGCGCATGACCCTGGCCTACAACCTGCCGGCCAAGCCGCTGGCGTTCGCGCTGGACAGCTTCCCCGAGTCGGGCCACGACCCGGTCACCGACCACGGCGACCTCATCAACGTGATGGACGACCAGCTGATGGCCAAGGCGGTCAAGGCGATCAACGGCTCCAGGGCCGGGACGCGGATCAAGCCCCGCCGCTGAGCGGAACCGGTCCGCGGGGGCCCGGGCGCGCGTCCGCGCGTCCGGGCCCGCCGCGTCCTACGATCGCGGCATGAACATCGTGATCGCGGGCGGGCACGGGCAGATCGCACTGCGGCTGTCCCGGCTGCTGGCCGCACGGGGGGACACCGTGCTGAGCATCATCCGCAATCCCGGCCACGCCGGGGACGTCCGGGACACCGGCGCGGGACCGGTCGTGTGCGACCTGGAGTCGGCGACCCTCGACGAGGTGGCCGACCACCTGACCGGCGCGGACGCCGTCGTGTTCGCCGCCGGGGCGGGCCCGGGCAGCGGCGTGGCGCGCAAGGACACCGTCGACCGCGGCGCCGCGGTGCTGGCGGCGGACGCGGCCGAGCGCGCGGGCGTCCGCGGCTTCGTGCAGATCTCCGCGATGGGCGCCGGGGAGCCGCCCGCGCCCGGGCGCGACGAGGTCTGGGAGGCCTACATCAGGGCCAAGGGCGCGGCCGAGGACGACCTGCGGCGCCGCGACGCCCTGGACTGGCTGATCCTGCGGCCGGGCCGCCTCACCGACGACCCGCCCACCGGGCTGGTGGCGCTGGCCGAGCCGCCGATCGGGCACGGCGCGGTCACCCGCGACGACGTGGCGGCGGTCATCGCGGCGCTGCTGGACGCCGGCGACGTCCGCCGCCTCACGCTGGGCCTGCTCAACGGCTCCACCCCGATCGGGGACGCCGTCGCGGCCCTGCGCCCCGCGTCCGGCGGCGCGCCGGGCGCCTGACCGCGCGGGCCGCCCCGGCTCAGCCGGTGTAGAGGGCGTCGATCTCGTCGGCGAAGTCCTTCATCACCACGTTGCGCTTCACCTTCAGGCTCGGCGTCATGTGCCCGGCCTCCTCGGTGAAGTCGACGCCGAGGACGACGTGCTTCTTGATCGCCTCAGCGTGGCTGACCGACTTGTTGGCGTCGGCGACCGCGGCCTCGATCTCGGCGACGAGGTCGGGGTCGCGGCGCAGCTCGTCCACCGTCATCGCCTCGGGCTTGCCGTGCCGGGCCTTCCACGGGCCGAGCGCCTCCTCGTCCAGGGTGACGAGCGCGCTGATGAACTTGCGGCCGTCGCCGACGACGAGGCACTGGCTGATCAGCGGGTGCGCGCGGAGCCGGTCCTCCAGCGGCGCGGGCGCCACGTTCTTGCCCGCGGCGGTGACGAGGATCTCCTTCTTGCGGCCGGTGATCCGCAGGAAGCCCTCCTCGTCGAGGGAGCCGAGGTCGCCGGTGTGGAACCAGCCGTCCTCCAGGGCCTCCTTGGTGGCGGCCTCGTTGTTCCAGTAGCCGCGCATGACGTTGACGCCGCGCACGAGGACCTCGCCGTCCTCGGCGATGCGCACGTCGACGCCGGGGATCGGCGGGCCCACCGTGCCGATCCTGAGGGCGGAGGGCCGGTTGACGGCGGCGGGCGCGGTCGTCTCGGTGAGGCCGTAGCCCTCCAGGATCGTGATCCCGACGCCGCGGAAGAAGTGCCCGAGCCGCTCGCCGAGCGCGGCGCCGCCGGACACCGCGTACTGCACCCGTCCGCCGACCGCGGCGCGCAGCTTGCGGTACACGAGCACGTCGAAGACCTTGTGCCGGGCCTTCAGCCCGAGCCCGGGGCCGCCGTCGTCCAGCGCCCGGCTGTAGGCGACCGCGGTGTCGGCCGCCGTCTTGAAGATCTTGCCCTTGCCGTCGGCCGCGGCCTTCTGCTCGGCGCCGTTGTAGACCTTCTCGAACACGCGGGGGACGGCCAGCAGGAACGTCGGCCGGAACGAGGCCAGGTCCGGCAGCAGGTTCGGGACGTCGCTGTGCCCGAGCACGATGCCGCCCTCGATGGTGGCGACCTCGATCAGCCGGGCGAACACGTGGGCCAGCGGCAGGAACAGCAGCGTGGAGCTGCCCTCGACGGCGACCTCGGCGATCGCCCCCTGCACGGCGTTGCGGGCGGTCGACACCAGGTTCCCGTGGGTGATCTCGCAGCCCTTGGGGCGCCCGGTGGTGCCGGAGGTGTAGACGAGCGTGGCGACGTCCGCGGCGGAGCGGGAGCGGCGGCGCTCCTCGACGACGTCGTCGCCGACGTCCGCGCCGAGCCGGGCGACCTCCGCGACGCCGCCCGCGTCGATGCCCCACACGTGCGCCAGCCCGGGGAGCCGGTCCCGGAGCCCCGCGACGGTCGCCACGTGCTCGTCGGTCTCGGCGAACACGGCCCTGGCCCCGGAGTCGCCGACGATCCACTCGATCTGCTCGGCGGAGGACGTCTCGTAGATCGGGACGGAGATCGCGCCCGCCGCCCAGATCGCGTAGTCCAGGACCGTCCACTCGTAGCGGGTCCGCGACAGCAGGCACACGCGGTCGCCGGGCTCGACGCCGGCGGCGGCCAGGCCCTTGGCGATCCCCGCCGTCTCGGCGGCGAACTCCGCCGCGGTGACGGCGCTCCACGCGTCGCCGCTCTTGCGCCGCAGCACGATCCGGCCCGGCTCCTCGACGGCCCGGGTGAAGGGCGCGTCGGTCAGAGTGGCGGAGTCGGGGACCTCCACCATCGCGGGGACGCTGAACTCGCGCACGGCCCACTCCTGTCGTCGGTCTTCGAGGACGGCGGGGAGCCCCGGTCGCGCCGGGCCGTCCGGCCGGCGGCGCGTGAACTCCTCCGTTGCCGCATGATACCCACGAGTAGCAACACCGCAGCGAACGGCGGCTGTTAACGGCACGGCAAAGACCGCCCGGCGGCCCCCGGAGCGCGCCGCCGGGTCGCCTACCCTTGACCCGGTCGCACACCGCCAACGGGTTCCGGGGGTCGCCATGTCGCTGCTCGAAGTGATCGCGCTGACCGTTGACGACGCGAGCGCGGCGCAGGAGGGCGGCGCCGACCGCGTCGAGGTCGTCGCCGACATGGCCGCGGACGGGCTCACCCCCGACCCCGATCTCGTCGCGGCGATCCGGGCGGCCACGTCCGTGCCGATGCGGGTGATGCTGCGCGCCAACGCGGGGTTCCGCACCACCGGGGCCGAGCTGGACCGGCTGCGGCGCGCCGCGGCGGGCCTCGCCGACGCGGGCGCCGACGGGTTCGTGCTCGGCTTCCTCGACTCCTCGGGGCACGTCGACGCGGGCGCCACCGGCAAGCTCGCCGCCGACACCGACCCGCTGCCCTGGACCTTCCACCGGGCGCTGGACCACGCCGCCGACCCCGCCCAGGCGTGGGGCGTCGTCCGCGCGTTCGGCGGCCGCCTCGACACGGTGCTGACGGCGGGCTCGTCCCGCGGCGTGGACGCCGGGGTCGACGTCCTCGTGCGGCGCGCGGTCGGGGACCCCGCCGCGGCCAAGATGATCATGGCCGGGGGCGGGCTGCGCCGCAAGCACGTCGCCGTCCTCGCCGCGGCTGGCGTCACCGCCTTCCACGTGGGGACGGCCGTGCGTCCCGACGGCGACTGGGACGCGCCGGTCGACCCCGTGCTCGTCCGCGAGTGGCGCACGCTCGTGGCGGCCGCCGCCGGCTGACGGCCCTCCGCCGACCGAGCCTTTGCGAACGGCCCACGTCGCGCCGGACGTCATGACCCGCCCGTTCACTCCGGCGGTCGGCGCTATTACATTCGGTTCATGAGGATCCATGTGGTGAGCGACGTCCACGGCCGCGCGGACGCGCTGGCGGGCGCGGCGGACGGCGCGGACGCGCTCATCTGCCTGGGCGATCTGATCCTGTTCATCGACTACCACGACCACGGGCAGGGGATCTTCGCCGACCTGTTCGGCCAGGACAACGCCGACCGCTTCATCGGGCTGCGCACCGAGAAGCGCTTCGACGAGGCCCGCGAGTTCTCCCGGGGCCTGTGGGCCTCGCTGGACGGGGACGCCCGGCCGCACATCGAGCGGGCCGTGAACCGCCAGTACGCCGAGCTGTTCGCGGCCATGCCCGCCCCGGCGTACCTGACCTACGGCAACGTCGACGTCCCCCGGCTGTGGGACGCGCACCTGCGCGACGGCCACCACGTCCTGGACGGCCAGACCACCGAGATCGGCGGGCTGCGGTTCGGGTTCGTCGGCGGCGGCCTGCGCACCGAGTACCGCACCCCCTACGAGCTGGACGAGGAGGCCTACGCGGCCAAGGTCGAGGCGGTCGGCGAGGTGGACGTGCTGTGCTGCCACATCCCGCCCGCCGTCCCCGAGCTGCTGTACGACACCGTGGCGCGCAGGTTCGAGCGCGGGAGCGAGGCCGTCCTCGAGGCCGTCCACCGCACGCAGCCGAGGTACGTGCTGTTCGGGCACGTCCATCAGCCGCTCGCGAGCCGGATCCGCATCGGCCGCACCGAATGCGTGAACGTCGGGCACTTCCGCGCGCGCGGTGTGCCCTACGTCCTGACGGTGTGAACCATACTTCTCTAGGGACAGCGGGCCCGCAGGGGTTCGGGGCGAGCCGGAGGGAGACGCAGATGGCGGACCGCACGAGTTCCTCCATCACGGTCAAGGCCGGGAAGGCCGAGATCATGGCGGTGATCGCCGATCTGGAGGCGTACCCGCGGTGGGCGAGCGGCATCCGCGAGTTCACCGTGCAGGAGACGGGCGAGGACGGCCGGGCCGCCCGCGCCCGGCTCACGTTCGACGGCGGCCCGTTCAGCGACACCGTCGGGCTCGCCTACACCTGGGAGGGCGACGACCGGGTGACGTGGGAGCTGGTGGAGCCGGGCACGGTCGTCACGGGGCTGCACGGCTCCTACGTCCTCGCGGAGGAGGGCGGCGCCACCGAGGTCACCTACGAGCTGGCCGTGGACGTCCGCATCCCCATGATCGGCATGGTGAAGCGCAAGGGCGAGAAGCGGATCATCGACTCCGCCCTCAAGGGCCTCAGGCGCCACGTGGAGGGCTGATCCCGCCGCGGGCGGTGGCCTGAACACGGCGCGGAGGCGATACCGTTCACGCCGACGACGGATGGAAGATGGAGACATGAGCGACCAGCCGGGCGACGTCCTGGACGAGGCGGCCAAGCTCGTCGACGCGTTGATCAGGCGGATGGGCGGCGGCCGGGACGAGCACGCGGGCCGGGACGAGCCGGCCGGGGACGTGTGGGACCGTGCCATCGCCGACGAGCCGGCGGGCGGGCCGGGCGGGCGCGCCCGCGGGCCGCACATCGCCACCGGCGCCCCCGAGTGCCGCGACTGCCCGGTCTGCCGGGCCATCGCGATCAAGCGGGAGTCCGGCGGCGACGTGGGACGGCACCTGCGCGAGGCCGGGCGGTCCCTGGTCGCCGCCGCGCTGGACGTGGCGGCGGCGTTCGACCGGACCCGCGCGCCCGACCGGGCGCAGGGGTCCCCCCGGACGCGCGGGTCCGACCGGACCGGGCCGCCGGAGGCGTCGGAGGGCGCGCGGGCGGGTACGTCCGATCGGTCGGAACGTCCCGATCCGGGCGACCCGTGGTCGGCCGCCACCGGCGGCCCCATCGACATCGGGTAGAGCGGGAGTGGCTCCAGCCAGGGGCGACGCGAGGAGGAGGAAGGGTTACATGGCCCTGACCATCGGCGTGGATGTGGGCGGCACGAAGGTGGCCGCGGGGGTCGTCGACGACCGGGGGACGATTCTGGAGAAGGTCCGCCGGCCGACTCCCTCGACCAACCCCAAGGAGACCGCCGAGACCATCGCCGAGGTCGTCGACCTGCTGAAGGGCAAGTACGAGGAGGTCGCGGCGGTCGGGCTCGGCACCGCGGGCTTCGTCGACGAGACCCGCTCCACCGTGCTGTTCGCGCCGAACCTCGCCTGGCGCGACGAGCCGATCAAGGAGAAGGTGGAGAGCCTCGTCGGGCTGCCGGTGGTCGTGGAGAACGACGGCAACGCCACCGCGTGGGGCGAGGCCCGGTTCGGCGCCGGGCGCGGCGAGAACTTCCTCGTCCTCGTGGCCCTCGGCACCGGCATCGGCGGCGGCATCATCATCAACGGCGAGCTGTACCGGGGCCGGTTCGGCATCGGCGCGGAGATGGGGCACTTCCGGGTCGTCCCGGACGGGCGCCGCTGCGGCTGCGGCAACCGCGGCTGCTGGGAGCAGTACGCCAGCGGCAACGCCCTCGTGCACGAGGCGCGCGACCTGGCCCGGGTGGCGCCCGCGATGGCGGGGCGGCTGCTGGAGCTCGGCGGCGGGCGGCCCGAGGGCATCAGCGGCCCGGAGGTGTCGCAGGCGGCCCGGGAGGGCGACAAGGCGGCGCTGGAGTGCTTCCGGACGATCGCGCACTGGGCGGGCCAGGGCCTGGCCGATCTCAGCGCGATCCTCGACCCGGGCGCCTTCATCATCGGCGGCGGCCTGTCGGACGCCGGCGACCTGCTGCTCGACCCGATCCGCTCCGCGTTCGAGGACGCCCTGACCGGTCGCGGCCACCGCCCGCTTCCCGACATCCGGATCGCCGAGCTGGGCTCCGCGGCGGGCATCGTCGGGGCCGCCGACCTGGCGCGCGTCCGCCCGTTCCAGGACGTGATCGTCTAGGCGTGGCCGCCGTCCGGCTGCTCTCCTACAACGTCCGGTCGCTGCGCGACGACCCGGCCGCCGTGGCCCGCGTCGTCCGCGCGAACGCCCCGGACGTGGTGTGCCTGCAGGAGGTCCCGCGCTTCTGGGGGTGGCGGCTGCGGCGCCGCCGCCTGGCGCGGGACTGCGGCCTGCGGATCGCGGCGGGGCGGCGGGCCTGCGGGCTCGCCGTCCTCGCCGCGCCGCACGTGCGCCGCGTGGCCCGCGAGTTCCACCTGCTCTCGCCGGACCCGGGCCTGCACCGCCGCGCCCTCGCGCTCGCCGTCCTGGAGGTCGGCGGCGCCCGCCTGATCGCCGCGAGCACCCATCTGGACCTGGCGGAGGGCCCGCGCCTGCGGCACGTCCACGAGATCCTCGCCCACCTCGACCGCGCCCGCGAGCGCCACGGCGCCCCGGCCGTGCTCGCGGGCGACGTCAACGAGGAGCCGGGCGGCCCGTCCTGGTCGCTGCTGGCCGACCGGTTCCAGGACGCGTACGCGGCCGCTCCGGCGGGCGGGGAGCTCACCTTCACCGCACGCGACCCGAAGCGCCGCATCGACGGCGTCTTCGCCGACCCCGCCGTGCGGATCACCGCGTGCGGGGTGCCGCCCGACGACGCCGGCGACCATGCCCTGGCCACCGACCACCGGCCCGTGCTGGCCGAGCTGGGGCCGCCCTAGACGACGGCCCCGTCGTCGGGGTCGCGGGGCTCGTCGCCCATGCGCAGGACGAGGGTGACGAACCCCCCGATGAACGCGGCGACGGCGAGGAAGGCCGCCCAGCCGGGGACCTCCCAGTCGAGGATGACGGTGACCAGCAGGTAGACGGGGCCGCCGATCAGCGCGATCCAGGCGCCCTTGGTGAGCGGGTCGGCGCTCGGCAGCGGCGGGGGAGGGGGCGGGACGTAGTGCCCCTCGTCGTCATCGTCGTCGCCGGCCGGGAACGCCGCCTCCTCGGCCGGCTTGATCACGCGGGCGCGGGGCAGCCGCCCGGTGCGGTCCTCGCCCTCGCCCGGGGGGTCGGCGGGCTCGCGGATGTTCTCCTCGTCGGGCCACGGGACCTCGTCGCCCTCGGGGACGGTGTCGTACCCGGCGACGATCTCGGCCCAGATGGCGTCCTCGTCGCGCTCGGCGGCGGCGCCCGCCTGGCCGGCGCCCGGGTCGGCGAGGCCGGTCCCGGCGCGCTCCGCGGCGTCGAGGCGCTCGGCGTCCGCGCGCTCGGGGCCCGGCAGGTCGGCGTCGGCGAGCTCGGAGCCGTCGCGGTCGCCGTCGGAGCCGCGGGCCGAGGCCTCGCGGAGCCGGGCGAGGTGCACGCGCAGGATGCCCTCGGCGGCCGGCTTCATGTCGACGTCCACGTACAGCCGGTCGAGGACGTCGCCGGCGACCGGCTCCGCCGCCGCCTCGGCGATCTCCGGCAGGCCGGACGGGGACGCCGCGTAGGCCGCGACGCCCGCCTCGCCGAGCGCCGACAGCATCGCGTCCGCGAGATGCGGCGCGAGGTCGACCAGTGGGGCGTAGGTCTCCGCTGACAGTCCATTGCCACGGCGATTCACGGGGCCGGCTCCTTCGACGACTCCGGCGTGACCGACAGCACCGGCATGGCGGCCTCCGCTCCCCCCATTGACATGTGGTGCCCGGTCGCCCCCGCGTGGAGGCACTCCCGGACACCCCGAAACGTGTGTCCCACGGTATTCGCTGCGCCGCCCGGGACAAGCCCTCCGGCGCACTCGATTGAGATTTACCGCTCCGAGCCTACGGTTATTCCCGGCCCGCCGCCGGGGCGACCGGGTCCCGGTGACGGGTACCGGCCGGTAGATCGGTGGGACGGAGAGTGGGAGGATGTCCCATCATCTCCCGTCGGCCAGGACCGGGGCACGCCCGCGCGGGGGCGTCCGGTCCGAGGGAAAGGTACCCGCATACGATGCTCTGGTTCTGGATCCTGCTGAGGATCGTCCTCTCCCCGGTCATGTACCTGCTGTGGTGGCCGCGGAACCGGGGGGCGCGCAACGTCCCGAAGCGCGGGCCGGCGCTGATGGTGAGCAACCACCTGTCGTTCGCCGACCACTTCTTCGGCCCGCTGCCGCTGATGCGACCGATCTTCTTCATCGGCAAGGAGGAGTACTTCACCGGCCGGGGGATCAAGGGGCTGATCAGCAAGGGGTTCTTCACCGGCGTCGGGGTGGTGCCGGTCGACCGGACCGGCGGCTCGGCCGCCGAGGCGGCGCTGCAGACGGGGCTGCGCATCCTCGGCGAGGGCAAGCTGCTCGGCATCTACCCCGAGGGCACCCGGGCGCCCGACAACCGGCTGTACCGCGGCAAGACGGGGGTCGCGCGGCTGGCGCTGAAGTCGCGGGTGCCGGTGATCCCGATGGCGATGGTCAACACGTTCGAGCTGATGCCGCCCGGCCGGCCGTACCCGCGGCTCGGGATCCGGCCGGGCGTGCGGTTCGGCGAGCCCATGGACTTCTCCCGCTACTACGGGCGCGAGGACGACCACGAGGTGCTCCGCGAGATCACCGACGAGATCATGATGGCGATCCAGCGGCTGTCCGGGCAGGAGTACGTCGACCGGTACTCCGCCGAGGTGAAGGCGGAGCTGGCCGGCAAGGAGGTGCGTCCGGTCGAGGACGACGACGGAGGGCTGAGTGACCGCGGCTGAGCCGCGGGGGACGGGCCTGGAGACCGCGCTGTGGCGGGCCGTGGCCGTCTACCGCGGGCTCGCCCTGTGCTACGCCGCGGTCGTGATCGCCATGAACCACGGCGGCTACGCCCACCCCCTCGGCGGATGGGCCGTCCTCGCCCTCATGGCCGGATGGACCGGCTACGCGTCGTTCGCCTTCGGCCCCGCCGCCTTCGCCGGCAGCGGCCGGGCGCGCCGCGGCCGGCCGCTGCTGGCCGCCGACCTCGCCGTCGCGGCGGGGTGCGTGCTCGCGACGGCGTGGGTGGAGGAGGCCGGGAACATCTCCGCCGGGCGCCCGACGCTGCCGGTGTCGTGGGTGGCGGCCGCGGTGCTGGCGTGGGCGGTCGCGGGCGGGCGGCGGGCGGGCGTCGCCGCCGCGGCCGTCCTGGCCGCCGCGAACCTGCTGGTGCACGCGGCCGCCGGGACGAGCGGCATCGGCGGCACGACGTTCAACGGCATCGTGCTGCTGTTCTTCGCGGGCCTCGTCGTCGGGCACGTCGTGCGTCTCGCGCGGGAGGCGGAGGCGCGGCTGGCGCGGGCCGTCGAGCTGGAGGCGGCGACCCGGGAGCGGGAGCGGCTGGCGCGGCGCATCCACGACTCGGTGCTGCAGGTGCTGGCGATGGTGCAGCGGCGCGGCGGCGAGCTCGGCGGCGAGGCGGCCGAGCTGGGCCGCCTCGCGGGCGAGCAGGAGGCGGCGCTGCGCGCCCTCGTCGGCGCGGGCCCGGCGGCGCCGCCCCCGGACGCCTCCGGCGGCGGCACGGACCTGCGGGCGCTGCTGACCGGGCACGCCTCCACCTCCGTGACGGTGTCGACGCCCGCCACGGAGGTGCGGCTGCCCGCCCACGCCGCCGGGGAGGTCGGGGCGGCGGTGGCGGCGGCGCTCGACAACGTCCGGCGGCACTGCGGCGAGGGGGCCCGCGCGTGGGTCCTGCTGGAGGACGGCGAGGGCGCGGTGACCGTCAGCGTCCGCGACGACGGCCCCGGCATGCCTCCCGGGCGGCTCGACCGGGCCGCGGCGGACGGGCGGCTCGGCGTCGCCCAGTCCATCCGCGGCCGCATCGCCGACCTCGGCGGCACCGTGTCGATCGTCTCCGCGGAGGGCGACGGGACCGAGGTCGAGATGACCGTGCCGCGGGCTAGGGTGTGACCGTGAGCGACGTTCCCCTCCGGCCTCTGCGGGTCATGGTCGTGGACGACCATCCGATGTGGCGCGAGGCGGTGGCCCGCGACCTCGGCGAGGCCGGGCACGACGTGGTCGCGACCGCCGGGGAGGGCCGCGCCGCCGTCCGCATCGCCGCCGCCGCCCGCCCGCAGGTGGCGGTGGTCGACCTCCAGCTGCCCGACCTCAGCGGGGTCGAGGTGACCCGGCGCCTCGCCGCCGCCGACCCGCCCGTCCGCGTGCTGGTGCTGTCGGCCAGCGGCGAGCAGCAGGACGTCCTGGAGGCGGTGAAGGCGGGCGCGACCGGCTACCTGCTCAAGTCCGCCGCCCGCGAGGAGTTCCTGGACGCCGTCCGGCGGACGGGCGAGGGCGACGCCGTCTTCACCCCGGGGCTCGCCGGGCTCGTCCTCGGCGAGTACCGCCGCCTCGCCGCCGCCCCGGCCCGCGAGGACGACGACGCGCCGCGGCTGACCGACCGCGAGACCGAGGTGCTGCGCCTCGTCGCGAAGGGGCTGACCTACAAGCAGATCGCGCAGCGCCTCGTCCTGTCCCACCGGACGGTGCAGAACCACGTGCAGAACACCCTCGGCAAGCTCCAGCTCCACAACCGCGTCGAACTCGTCCGCTACGCCATCGAGAAGGGCCTCGACGAGGAGGAGTAGCGCGGGGCGAACCGCCGCGGCGGCGCCTGCGTCTCAACGCCAGAAGGCGAAGAGCGACGGGAGCGCGTCATGACGGACGAGATCCTGGGGCCCGCGCTGGGGTTCCTCGCGGCCCACCTCCTGGTCGGGCTCGTGCTGCTGGCGGTCCTGCGGAGGGTGCGCGCCGTGATGCGGCGGGGCAGGCCTCCGGCGCGCGATCTGCATCCCTACGAGGTCGCCTACCTGCGGGGCGGAGGGCGCCACGCGATCGCCGCCTCGCTCACGGCGCTGCGGCTGGACGGCGCGGTCGACGCCTACGCCGACGGCAGGCTGCTGGCCACCGAGCCGTCAGCCGCGGGGCCGCGCGCGGCCGGGACGCCGCTGGACGCGGCGGTCTTCGGGGCGGTCGCGCACCTGCGGGCCGGAACGCTCGCCGAGCTCACCGCCGAGCCGGGCGTGCGCGCGGAGCTCGACCGGCTCCGCGACGGGCTCGCCGCGCAGGGGATGGTGCTCGCGCCGGCCGGGCGCCGCCGGCTGCGCAACCTCCAGGCGGTCATGTTCGGGTGGATGATGCTGGGCTTCGTCGCCTTCGTCATGACCGACGCCTTCGGCGGGTTCCCGGCGAAGCTCGTGCCGATCGCCGAGCTGATCGGTCTCGGTTTCGGAGCCCTCGGCCTCGCCTCGGGCGCCGAGCGGACGCGGGAGGGCGAGCTGGCCGTCGAGCGGATCAAGGAGTCCCGTTCCGCCCTGGACCCGGCGAACGAGCCGTCCTACGCCGGGCTGCCGGCGCCCGACGCGCTCATGGGCGTGGCGCTGTTCGGCACGGCCGCGCTCCTGGCGCTCGACCCGCTGTTCGCCCAGACCGTGGGGCTCGGCCGGTACCTGGAGATGGCCGGGGTCGCGGCCGCCTCCGGCGGCCACTCGGGCTCCTCCTGCTCCTCGACCGCCTTGGTGTGCTCGTCCTCCTCCTGCGGAGGCGGCGGCTCGTGCGGGGGCGGGAGCGGCTGCGGCGGCGGGAGCGGGTGCGGAGGGGGAGGCGGGTGCGGAGGGGGCGGCGGCTGCGGTGGAGGGGGCTGAGATGCGGCTGGGCGTGGGGATCGGCTGGCGTCCCGAGATCGCCGGGTTCGTCGGCGCGCTGCCGGGGCTGCGCTTCACCGAGGTGATCGCCGAGTCGGTGCATCCGGCGGAGCCCGCCCCGGAGCTGCTCGCGCTGCGCGACCGCGGCGCGGCGATCGTCCCGCACGGGGTGCGGCTGTCGCTGGGCGGCGCCGAGCCCGTGGCCGCCGAGCGCGTCGCGCACCTGGCCGCCTGCGCCGAGGCGCTCGGCGCGCCGCTGGCGAGCGAGCACGTCGCGTTCGTCCGCGCGGGCGGCGTCGAGGCCGGGCACCTGCTGCCGGTGCCGCGCACCCGGGCCGCGCTGGACGCGCTGACCGCCAACATCCGCCGGACGCAGGCGGAGCTGCCCGTCCCGCTGGCCGTCGAGCCCATCGCCGCCCTCTTCGACTGGCCGGACGCCGAGTACTCCGAGGCCGACTTCCTCACCGAACTGCTGGAGCGCACCGGCGCACTCCTGCTGCTGGACGTCGCGAACGTGTACGCCAACGCGCGCAACCGCGGCGAGGACCCCGCGGACCTCCTCGACCGCCTCCCGCTGGACCGCGTCGCCTACTGCCACGTCGCGGGCGGCTCGGAGGAGGGCGGGCGGTACCACGACACGCACGCCGCCGCCGTTCCCGCCGAGGTGCTGGAGCTGGTCGCGGAGCTGTGCGCGCGGCGCCGCCCGCCCGGCCTCCTGCTGGAGCGCGACGGCCGCTACCCGCCCGCCGCGGAGCTGCGCGCCGAGCTCGACGCCGTCGCCGCCGCCTCCGGACTGGAGCCCGTCACATGAGCGGATCCGACACGAGCGGATTCGACGCCGGGCTGGCGGCGGCGCAGGAGGCGCTCGTCCGGGCCATGACGGCGGGCGGGCCGATGCCGGAGGGGTTCGACGCCGGCGCGGTGCGGGCCGCCGCGCACGGGATCCTGCTGAAGCGGGCGGGCGAGGTCGCCCGAGCATGGCCGGCCCTGTCCGCCTCGTACGGGACGTCCTGGAAGGCGGTCTTCACGGCGTGGGCCGCCGAGCGCCCGACGCGCGGCTCCTTCCGGGACGGCTGGGACTTCGCGCGCGCGAACCGGGACCGTCTCGCGGGCGACGCGGCGCGGGAACTCGCGCTGGCGGAGGTGCGGTGGTCCTATGACGGGCAGGCCCCGCCGCGCCCGCGCGGGGTCGCGGCGCGGCGCGTGCCCGGGGGAGTGGCGGCGGCCTTCCGCGGCCGGGTCCGCGTCTTCGGCCGGGACCCGTCCGGCTGAGGGCGCCGTCGCCGCGAACGAAGTGCCGCGGGGCCCTGCCACGGGCTATGGTCTAGACCATTGGCGGCGCGCCGGGGCATCCGGCGGAGGCCTGCGCCGCCGCGTGCGACGACTAGGCTGAGAACGTGGACCGAGGGAGGAGCCCGGTGGCGGGAGAAGGTGACGGCATGCGCGTCGGAGTGCTGACCGGAGGCGGAGACTGCCCCGGCCTGAACGCGGTGATCCGCGCGGTCGTCCGCAAGGGCGTCCAGGTCTACGGCTACGAGTTCGTCGGGTTCCGGGCCGGCTGGCGCGGGCCCCTCGAAGGCGACACCGTGGCCCTCGACGTCCAGGCCGTGCGCGGGATCCTGCCGCGCGGCGGGACGATCCTCGGCTCGTCGCGGACCAACCCGGTCAAGGTCGAGGGCGGCGTCGAGCGGATCAAGGACAACCTCGCGGGCCTCGGCGTGGACGCGCTGATCGCCATCGGCGGCGAGGACACCCTCGGCGTCGCGCGCGAGCTGTACGCCAACGGGGTCAACGTCGTCGGCGTCCCGAAGACGATCGACAACGACCTGAACGCGACCGACTACACCTTCGGGTTCGACACCGCGGTGAACATCGGCATGGAGGCCGTCGACCGGCTGCACACCACCGCCGAGAGCCACCACCGCGCGCTGATCTGCGAGGTCATGGGCCGGCACGCGGGCTGGATCGCGCTGCACGTCGGCATGGCCGCCGGCGCCAACGTCATCCTCATCCCCGAGCGGCCCTTCGACATCGAGAAGGTCTGCCAGTACGTGGAGAGCCGGTTCAAGACCCGCTACGCCCCGATCATCGTGGTGTCGGAGGGCGCGCACCCCATCGACGGGCAGATGCAGCTGCAGACCGGTGAGCGGGACGCGTTCGGGCACGTCCGGCTCGGCGGCATCGGGCAGGCCCTCGCCGACGAGATCGAGAAGCGCACCGGCAAGGAGGCCCGCGCCACCGTGCTCGGGCACATCCAGCGCGGCGGCACCCCCACCGCGTTCGACCGCGTCCTCGCCACCCGCTTCGGCCTCCAGGCGATCGACGCCGTCAAGGACGGCGACTACGGCAAGATGGTCGCCCTCCAGGGCACCGACATCATCCGCGTCGGCCTCGACGAGGCGACGAAGGAGCTCAAGACCGTCCCGCTGGAGCGCTACTCCGAGGCCGAGGTCTTCTTCGGCTGATCGTCCCGCCCGGGCGGGAACAGGGAATGCGGGTCGCGGTGTTGGCCTCTCTGGGCCACACTGGAGGTCCCCTCTTTACCCTGTTCCCGCCAGGAGGATCACGCATGACCACGCTCGACACCGCGCCCGGCACCGCGGCGGCGGACGTCCGGGAGCAGTCGCCGGTCGACGGTGAGCCGTGCGTGCTGCTCAAACTGGGCGAGATCGTCCTCAAGGGCAAGAACCGCGAGCAGTTCGAGCGCCGTCTCGCCGACAACGTGCGCACCGCCGTCCGGCCGATCGCCCGGGTGGACGTCGTCCGCCGGCACGGCGTCTTCATCGTCCGCAAACACGATGCCGACCTGGCCACCATGGAGCGGGTCGCGCAGCGGATCACCGACGTCATGGGCATCGTCTGGGCGCACCGCGCCTGGCGGGTCGGCAAGGACCTCGCCAGCGTCGAGCGCGCCGCCCTGGAGCTCATGGACGGGCGGACCGGCACGTTCGCCGTCCGGTCCCGGCGCCGCGACAAGCGATTCCCGATGACCTCCACCGAGCTCGACCGGCACATCGGCACGCTCGTCACCGCCCGCTACGGCCAGCCCGTCCGGCTCAAGAACCCCGACCACACCCTGTCGATCGAGGTCGACCGCGACGAGGTGTTCGTCTACTCCGGCGGCCTCGCCGGGCAGGGCGGCCTGCCCGTCGGGATGAGCGGCCGCGGCCTCGTGCTGATGTCGGGCGGCATCGACTCGCCCGTCGCCGCGTACCGGATGATGCGCCGCGGCCTGCGCGTCGACTACCTGCACTTCTCCGGGATGCCGTTCACCGGCCCCGAGTCGATCTACAAGGCGTACGCGCTGGTCCGCGAGCTGGACAAGTTCCAGACCGGGTCCCGGCTGTTCGTCGTGCCGTTCGGCAAGGCGCAGCAGCAGATCAAGTCCTCCGGCGCCGACCGGCTCGCGGTGATCGCGCAGCGGCGGCTGATGCTGCGCACCGGGGAGGTCCTCGCCCGGCGGCTGCGCGGCTCCGCGCTGATCACCGGCGACGCGCTCGGGCAGGTGTCCAGCCAGACCCTCGCCAACATCACCGCGCTGGACGACGCCGTCGAGCTGCCCATCCTGCGGCCCCTCGTCGGCATGGACAAGGTCGAGATCATGGACCAGGCGCGCCGCATCCGCACCCTGACGATCTCCGAGCTGCCCGACGAGGACTGCTGCACCCTGCTCGCGCCCCGCCGCGCCGAGACCCGGGCCAAGATCGACGACCTGCGGCAGATCGAGAAGCGCCTCGACGTCGGCGAGCTCGCCGACCAGCTCGCCGCGTCCGTCCAGGAGCACCGGCCCGCCTACGGCGACCCGGCCGTCTGACCCGCCCCCCCGGCGTCCGAGGCCCGCGGCTAGCGGGCGTCGAAGTCCGTCGGGCGGGGCGGCTCGGGCCCGTCCGGGCCCATCAGGGTGATCCGCTCGATGCGGACGATGCGGAAGCGGCGGCCCGCGACGGCGATGCCGTTGCGGCGGCTGTCGTCCTCCAGCAGCTCCGCCGCCTCGGCGAACCGGGCGATGTCGTCCTCGGCGGGGCTCTCCACCGCGGGCACCACGTGCCTGAAGTAGGTGGCCAGCGAGTCGCGGGCCTGCTGCGGCGCGTCGTACAGGCGCCCCACGGGCCGCCAGCGCCGCTCGCCGCGCTCGGCGACCGTGAACGCGGGCGCCAGCGCGACCGGGGTGAGGAACGCGCCGGACGGCTCGTTCCCCCTGGCCGCCGCGGCGTCCAGCACCTGGCACAGCAGCTCGGCGGTCGCGAGGTCGGACGCCGGGCCGTCGTCGGGCAGCAGCTCGTGCGGCCGGACGGGCGGGACGCGGCCGCACGACGGCAGCGGGTCCAGGTCGGTCGGGCGGGGCGGCTCGGGCCCATCCGGCCCGGTGCGGGCCAGCTGCTCGATCCGCGCGATGCGGAACCGCCGCCCGCCCGCGGTCACCTCGTCGGCCGGCTCGCGCCGCAGCGTCCGGGCCGCGGCCGCCAGGTCGCGCGCCCGGGCTCCGTAGTCCGAGGCGGCGCGGTCCTCCAGGTGGTCGGCGAGGATCTCGCGCGCGCCCTGCGGCAGCGGGTCGAACGGGCACACGACCTGCCAGCCGCCCGGAACCCGCTCGGCGGCGGTGAACACGGCGCCGAGGGCCACGAGCTCCGGGTAGGCGGCCAGGGCGCGGCGCGCGTCCGCCAGCAGCACGGCGGCGACCGGATCGACGCCGTCCAGGTTCTCCGGGAAGAGCCGCCCCCCGGCGTCACCATCTCCCGTCGTCATGCCGGTCATCATCCTCGCCGCGCCGTGCCCGGCCAATGGTTCAGACCAATTCGTTACCGCCCTGTGCGCCTTCGCCGCGGCCCCGTGCGCCGTCGCCGGAGCCGCGCCGGCGGACAGGGGCCACGAGGACCACCAGGCTCGCCGCCAGCAGCGCGAGGCCGCCGAGCGCCGGGCCGCCGAGCCGCTCGCCCAGCAGCACCGTGCCGAGCGCCGCCGCCACCGCCGGCTCCGCGAGCGTCAGCGTCGTCGCCGTCGTCGCCGGCGTGGTGCGCAGGCCCCGGGCGAACAGCAGGTAGCCGCCGCCCGTGGTGATCACGCCGAGGTAGAGCGCGATGAGCGCGCCGCTCCCGGTGAGCAGCCAGCCCGTCGGCCCGGCGAGCAGCACGGGGACCAGCGGAAGGGCCGCCGCGCCGAACAGCGCCGCGGCGACGGCCCGGTCCTCCTCGCCCCGGGTGATGAGGACGGACGCCACCGTCGCGTACACCGCGTACGACAGCCCGGACAGCAGGGCCAGCCCGATGCCGAGCGGCTCCGCGCCCGCGTCCCGGCCGCCGCCGACGAGCAGCGCGCAGCCCGCGACGGCCCCCGCCGTGGCGAGCGTCCACCGTCCGGTGGGCGCGGCGCCGCGCGCCAGCAGCCCGATCACGCCGGCGAACACCGGCGCGCTGCCGATCGTGACGACGGTGCCGACCGCGACGCCCGTGCGCCCGGCGGCGACGAAGAACGCCGTCTGGTAGACGGTGACGGCGGCCGCTCCGAGGGCGACGAGCGGCAGGTTGCGGCGGTCCGTCAGCAGGCGGCGCAGCCCCGCGCCGCGGCGCGTGCACGCGGCGAGGGCCAGCAGGACGAGCCCGCCGATGATGATGCGGATCGCGGCGACCGAGTACGGGGACGCGCCGTCCGCGAACGTGCGGACGGTGCCGGTCGTCCCCCACAGGGACGCCGCGAGCAGGACGTCGGCGCCGCCGCGCCGGGCACTGGACCGCGAGGGCTTTTCGGACGCGCGCCGAAGAGAGGTGTTCTGTGACACGGGAGAAGGGCTCCTGGGCTCGAATCGGAAGGGAGGATCCGGATTCGGGGCGCAGGACGGCACGGCCGGGGCGCGTGGGCGCGCCGGGCCGTGTCGTGATCAGCAGGAATGCGGTCGCCGCGCCCCGTCAGGAGCGCGGCGGTCCGCAATCAGGTGCCCAGTAAGCCATGGTTCAGGACGATACCCGCTCGGCGTCCCCGCCGGACGGCCGGGCGGGTCGGGCGGATCAGGCGGGCACGGCGTCGGGGTCCTCGCTCCTGGTGAGGGAGCGGCCGACGATCGGGGGCAGGTCGCGGACGAGCTTGGCGAGCTCGCGCAGGTCGCCGTCGACCAGGGCCTGCGGGCCGTCGCACAGGGCGGTCTCCGGGTGCGGGTGCACGTCGATGATCACACCGTCGGCGCCGATCGCGATCGCCGCGCGGGTCAGCGGCAGGACCAGGTCGCGGCTGCCGCCCGAGTGCGACGGGTCCACGATGACCGGCAGGTGGGAGAGGCGCTGCGCCACCGGCACCGCGGAGATGTCGAGGGTGTTGCGGGTCGCCCGCTCGAACGTGCGGATGCCCCGCTCGCAGAGCACGATGTCGAGGTTGCCGCGCTGCGCGACGTACTCGGCGGCCATCAGCCACTCCTCGATCGTCCCGTTCATGCCGCGCTTCAGCATGACCGGCTTGCCCGACTCGCCGGCGGCCTGCAGGAGCGCGAAGTTCTGCGCGTTGCGGGTGCCGATCTGCAGCATGTCGGCGTAGGAGGCGACGAGCTCGACGTCGGCGGCGTCCACGACCTCGGTGACGATCGGCATGCCGGTCTCCTCGCGCACGTCCGCGAGGATGCGCAGCCCGGCCTCGCCGAGGCCCTGGAACGCGTACGGCGACGTGCGCGGCTTGAACGCGCCGCCGCGCAGCAGCGTCGCGCCCGCGGCCTGCGCCATCTGCGCCGCGCCGAGGGTCTGCTCGGGGGTCTCCACCGCGCACGGGCCGGCGATCAGCGTCATGGTGCCGGGGCCGATCGGGACCCCGCCGACCCGGACGACCGTCCGCTCGGCGTGGTTCTCGCGGCTCACCAGCTTGTAGGGCGCCGAGATGCGGATGACGTCGCTGACGCCGCGCATCCCGCGCAGGTTCAGCGAGCCGAACTGCTGGACGTCGCCCACCAGCCCGACGATGGTCCGCTCCACTCCGCGGCTGACGAAGGCGTCGCCTCCTGCCGTCTCGACCAGTGAGACGACGGCTCTGACGTCCGCTTCGCTGGCCTCCGGGGCCATGACGACGACCATGGGTTGCTGCCTCTCGTTCATGCCCCGGGAGGCCGGCCGGTCCCCGGAACGACGAAAGCCCCGGGCCGGCCGGCCCGGGGCTTTCGCC
>NZ_JBEZJP010000080.1:0-24625 GCF_040653175.1 Actinomadura sp. NPDC048032 | reverse complement strand
CCCGGTAGCGTCATGCGCGATGCCGCGAACACCGCTTTCCTCCGCCGTCCTGAACGAGCAGCGCGCCGCGCTCGGGCTGGCGCCCTACACCGGCCGACCCCAGGCCCGGACAACAGGCAGACCAGCGGTAGGCAGCGTCCTGGCCAGACGGGTGCGTCCTCCCGCATGGGAGCCGATGCGCGGGAACGGCACAATGGGCTTCGTTGGGAACGCCCGAGCAGGGGCACCCACACGGAGGAGGAGACGTGGGCGTGGAGACCCGGCACCGGCTTCTGCCGGTCCTTGCCGAGCGGGCCATCGCGGGCAGCCGGCCGGGCGCCCGCGACGACGGGCACCGCGTGGCGCTGGCCATCGAAGGCGGCGGGATGCGCGGCACCGTCTCGGCGGGCATGGCACTGGCGATCCACGAGCTCGGGCTTCTGCCGCTGTTCGACGCGGTCTACGGCTCGTCAGCGGGCGCGATCTCGGCGGCCTGGCTCCTCAGCTCCACCCCCGAGGGAGTGCGCGGCTGGACCGACCCCGTCTTCGCCCGGACCCTGATCCGCAAGCGCAACCTCCTGCGGGGCCGTCCGATCGTGGACGTCGAGCAGCTCGTCGAAGAGGTCTACATCCGCCGGTTCCCGCTCGACTACGCCTCGGTGCTGGCCAGTCCCATCGAGTTCCATCCGCTGGCCACCGACGTCGTCACCGGCGGCCCGGTGGACCTGCACAGCGCCCTTGTCGACGAGCGCGCGCTACGGCTGGCGCTGCGAGCCAGCGCGGCACTGCCCCTGCTCTCCGGACGGCCGGTCTCCGTCGGCCCCGGGCTCTACTACGACGCCGGCGTCGCCGAGGCGATCCCCTTCCGCCAGGCACTGCGGGACGGGGCGACCCACGTGCTGGTCCTCCGCTCGCGCAGACTGAGCGACCGGGCACCGGAACGCCCGGCCCCCTCGTTCGGCTCCCGGCTGGTCGCCGACGTCGGGCTGCGCCGCTACACGGCCGAGCTGAAGGCCACCTTCCTCGCCCGGGACGCCCGACTCGCCGAGGCCGACCTGCTGCTCGCCGCGCACGACGCCGACCAGGACCATGACGGGCCCGCCGTGCTGTCGATCCGCCCTCCGGAAGACTCACCGCGCATCAGCCGCCTGGAGTCCGACGGCGCCTTGCTGCATGCGGCCTTCGAAGCGGGCCGTGCCGCCGCGACCACACGTCTCGCCGACGCCGTCCACTGACTACCCCTGCGGCGGAGAGCAAGGCGCGGGCCGAGAGTCCAGCCGACTCAGAGCCCGCCCAGTTCCATGCTCAGCGCCCCGCCAGGATCACCGGCCCACGGTGACCTGGACGGCCTCGACCTCTTCGCTGGCCTTCATGGAGAGCGTCGTGCCGCCGGCGAGCGCCAGGCTCAGCATCACAGCGGCCCAGCCGATCGCGGGCCGCCACCGCGGCCTTCGGACCGCCCTCGGCTCGGTCACACTGACCCGTTCGCCGACCGCGATGCGCTTTCTGACGGCCACCCAGGACGCCGCCTCTTCATCGTCGAGCCCGCACGCCAGGACGAAGGCGACCAGCAGCTCCTCGCGGGGCAGGGTCTTGCGGCCGAGCGCGGTGGACGCGGTCGAGTAGGGCAGGACGCGACCGGCCTCGGCGGCCCGACGCTCCAGTTGCCGGTAGCTGAGGCCCGACCAGGCCTTGAGCCGGCGCATCGCAGCGACGAACTCGGCCTCGTCGGCGGCCACGTCCGGTGACGGTGGCGGTGCGCTCACGATCTCACCCCGATGCTCGTTGATCGCCCCACTATGCCCCAGCCTGACCAGGCCGCACAGCGTCTCGCACAAGCTCGAACGGCACGACCTCTTGATCACCGCGGCCCGCCGCGGCCAGCCTCTGGCGCATCCCCCGCACCACACCGCCCTGGAGGACGCATGCAACGGATCAATACGCTCCCCTTCGCCCTGGCGCTCACGACCACGCTGGCCGTGGCGGGCTGCGGCGGCGACGCCATGGGCGCGCCGAGGGCCGCCCGGAGCGCGGCCGAACCCGTCGACCGTTCGATCGCCCGTTACCTCGACCGCACGCTGCCCGAAGGACCGGGCGGCACGGTGGTCGCCGCCCGCGGCGCGGAGCTCGCGCACTGCAAGGGCTTCGGCCTGGCGGACCGTGCGGCCGGGACCCCGGCCACCTGCGACACCGTGTACGACGTCATGTCGATCACCAAGCAGTTCACCGCGGCCGCGATCATGAAGCTGGAGACGATGGGGAAGCTCCGGACGACCGACCGGATCAGCACGATCCTCGGCCCGGTGCCCGCGGACAAGCGCGGCATCACCCTGCACCACCTGCTGTCGCACACGGCCGGGCTGGCCGAGGGGCTTGGTGACGACTACGAACGCGTCTCCCGCGACGAGATGCTGAGCAAGGCACTGAAGTCCAAGCTGGTCTCCCGCCCCGGCGCGGAATTCCACTACTCGAACACGGGCTTCAGCGTGCTCGCCGCCATCGTCGAGAAGGTGTCAGGCACCAGCTACGAGCGGTTCTTGGCAACGCACCTGTTCGCGCCGGCGGGGATGACCCACACGGGCTATGTGCTGCCGAAATTCTCCCGCGCAGAGGTGGCCGTCGAGTACGACGAGAACGGCGTGAGCCAGGGCCGTCCGTCCGACCACCCCTGGGCCTCCGACGGACCGTACTGGTACCTGCGCGGCAACGGCGGCATGCTGTCCACCGGCCGCGACATGTTCAAGTGGCACCGCGCGCTGCTCGGCGACACGATCCTCAGCGCCGCCACCAAGGCCAAGATGTTCGAGCCCCACGCGCGGATCCCCGGCACCGAGGCCGCCTACGGATACGGCTGGGGCGTCCTGCACACCAAGGACGGCCGGGTCGCCTGGCACAACGGCGGCAACGACTGGTCCTTCGCCAGCTACAGCCGGATCCTGCGCGACGGCACCATGATCTATTGGGTCACCAACCAGGCATCCCAAGCAGACAAGTGGAACCTTGAGGAACACGAACTCGACATGAACCAGGCCTTGGCCGACCACGCCCGCGACACCGACTAGAGGCCGGCCTGCGGCCGCGACCACGAGCGGCCGGCGCCCGGAAGTCGTCCAGAACGTGCGCCACCGGCTCCGAGGCGGCCGCAGGCGGCGGTCGCCCGGGGTCGGTCAGACGATGCGACGGATGACGGAGACGGCTCGGGACAGGTGGGGTTCCGTGCGGTCGGTCCGGTGCGCGAGCGCGAGGTCGACGTGCACGGCGGGCCGTGCCAGCGGGCGGAAGACGACGCCGTCGAGGGCCAGGGCCGTCACCGGCTCGGGCACGACCGCCACGCCGAGACCGCCCGCGACGAGGGTGATCAGAGTGGAGGTCTCGCCGACCTCGTGGCGGATCCGGGGCTCGACGCCCGCGTCGCGGAAGAGGCCGAGCACCACGTCGTACATCACCGAACGGCGGTCCGCGGAGTGCACGATCAGGTCGGCGCCCGCCATGTCGGCGACCCCCGTCTCCCGAAACGCCGCCAGGGGGTGATCGGCGGGGACGGCGACGACCAGCCGGTCCCGGCGCAGCGGCAGGACCGTGAGCGAGAGATCGGCGATCGGCGGCCGCAGCAGCGCCAGGTCGATCGCGCCGGTCCGCAGTGCCGCGACCTGGTCGGGGACCAGCATCTCGCCGCGGAAGGAGAAATCGACGCCGGGCAACTCCAGGGAAAGCCCGCGGGAGAGCGCGGGGAGCAGGCTGTAGGTGGCCGACCCGACGCAGCCGATCGCGAGATGACCGACCGCGCCGGCCGCGACCCGGCGGGCCTCGTGCGCGGCCTCGGCCACCTCACCGAGGATCTTCCGGGCCCGCGCCAGGTAGCCGCGGCCCGCGTCGGTGAGCTCGACCCGGCGGGTGGTCCGGTGCAGCAGCTCCACGCCGAGGTCGCCCTCCAGCCGGCGGATCGCCTGCGACAGCGGCGGCTGCGCCATGTTGAGCCGCTCGGCGGCGCGTCCGAAGTGGAGTTCTTCGGCGACGGCGACGAAGTACCGGAGGTGACGGAGATCCATATCGCTCGCGTCTCAATATGCGCGAATATTGATACTTCACTATATCAAGGCAGGCCGCTTAGCCTCGACGCCATGAGCTCCTATCTGTACTCCGCCGTCCGGACACCGTTCGGACGGTTCAACGGCGCCCTGGCGGGCGTCCGGCCGGACGACCTCGCGGCAGACGTGATCAGCGCGCTGCTGGCCAGGGCGCCCCGGCTGGACGCGGCCGCGGTCGGGGAGGTCGTCTGGGGCAACGCGAACGGTGCGGGCGAGGAGAACCGCAACGTCGGCAGGATGGCCGCGCTGCTCGCCGGGCTGCCGACGAGCGTGCCGGGCACCACCGTCAACCGGCTGTGCGGCTCCAGCCTCGACGCCGCGATGAGCGCCTCCCGGACGATCGAGTCGGGGGACGCCGACGTGGTGGTGGCCGGCGGAGTCGAGTCGATGACCCGGGCGCCGTGGGTGCTGCCGAAGCCGGCCCGAGGGTTCCCGCCCGGAGACCTCGCCGCCGTGTCGACCACGCTCGGCTGGCGGCTGGTGAACCCGCGCATGCCGCGGGAGTGGACCGTCTCGCTCGGCGAGGCCAACGAATCGCTCCGGGAGAAGCACGCCGTCAGCCGGGAGCGCCAGGACGCGTTCGCGCTGCGCTCCCACCGGCTCGCGGCGGCCGCCTGGAACGAGGGCTTCTACGACGACCTCGTCGTGCCCGCGGGGGAACTGGAGCGCGACGAGGGCGTCCGCGCCGACACCTCTCTGGAGAAACTGGCCGGGCTCAGGCCGAGCTTCCGCGCGGACGGCACCATCACCGCCGGCAACGCCTCGCCGCTGAGCGACGGCGCCGCCGCCCTGCTGCTCGGCTCGGCCGCCGCCGCCGACCTGATCGGCCTCGACCCCCTCTGCCGCATCGCCGGGCGCGGCGCGTTCGCGCTCGACCCGCAGGACTTCGGCTACGCCCCGGTCGAGGCCGCCGACCGCGCCCTGGCCCGGGCCGGGATCGGCTGGGACCGGGTCGGCGCGGTCGAGCTCAACGAGGCCTTCGCCGTGCAGTCCCTCGTCTGCGTCGACGCCTGGGGCGTCGATCCGGAGATCGTCAACACCCGGGGCGGCGCGATAGCGATCGGCCACCCGCTCGGCGCCAGCGGCGCCCGCGTCCTCGGCACGCTCGCGAAGGTGCTCCGCGAACGCCGCGAGCGCTGGGGCGTCGCCGCGATCTGCATCGGCGTCGGGCAGGGGCTCGCCGTCGTCCTGGAGAACACGGACCTGCGCGGCGCGGGGGCCGGGGCATGAGCCGGACGGAGATCCTCGAAAGCGTCGACGAGGCCGTCCGCGGGATCGAGGACGGCAGCACCGTCCTGGTCGGCGGCTTCGGCTTCGCGGGAATGCCCTTCGACCTCGTCGACGGCCTGATCCGGCAGGGCGCGGGGGACCTCACCATCGTGTCCAACAACGCCGGCAACGGCGACGTCGGGCTCGCCGCCCTGCTCAAGGCCGGGCGGGTGCGCAAGGTGATCTGCTCCTTCCCCCGGCAGAGCGACTCCCACGTCTTCGACGGGCTGTACCGGGCCGGGAAGATCGAGCTGGAGGTCGTGCCGCAGGGCAACCTCGCCGAACGGATGCGCGCGGCCGGCGCGGGCATCGGCGCCTTCTACTGCCCGACCGGCGCCGGCACCCCCCTCGCCGAGGGCAAGGAGACCCGGACCATCGACGGGCGCGTCCACGTCCTCGAGTACCCGATCAAGGGCGACGTGGCGCTGATCAGCGCCCACCGCGCCGACACGATGGGCAACCTCGTCTACCGGAAGACGGCCCGGAACTTCGGCCCCGTCATGGCGACGGCCGCGACCACCACGATCGCGCAGGTGTCCGGCGTCGTCCCCGCCGGCGACATCGACCCGGAGACGGTGGTCACGCCCGGCATCTACGTCGACCGCGTCGTGCCGGTCGAGCAACGGCGCTACACCGTCCAAGGAGCACGCTGACCATGCCTTCCACCACCGGGCCTTCCACCACGGGGCCCCTGTCCCCGGACGAGCTCGCCGAGGTCGTCGCCCGCGACATCCCGGCCGGCTCCTACGTCAACCTCGGCATCGGCCGGCCGACCAAGGTCGCCGACCATCTCCCCGACGGCGCGGGCATCGTGCTCCACACCGAGAACGGCATGCTCAACATGGGCCCCGCCGCCGTCGGCGAGGAGATCGACCCCGATCTCACGAACGCCGGCAAGGTCCCGGTGACCGAACTGCCCGGAGCGTCCTACTTCCACCATGCCGACTCCTTCGCCATGATGCGCGGCGGCCACCTGGACGTGTGCGTGCTCGGCGCCTTCCAGGTCTCGGCCACCGGGGACCTCGCCAACTGGCACACCGGGGCCGCGGACGCCATTCCGGCCGTCGGCGGCGCGATGGACCTGGCCATCGGCGCCAAGCAGGTCTTCGTGATGATGACCCTCTTCGACAAGCAGGGCCGCTCCAAGCTGGTGCCCGCCTGCACCTACCCGCTGACCGGCACCGGCTGCGTCAGCAGGGTCTACACCGACGTCGCCGTCCTCGACGTCGGCCCGGACGGGGCGGCGGTCCGCGAGACCTTCGGTGTCACGCTCGAGGAGCTGCGCGACCGGCTCCCCGTCCCCCTCGCGACCGTCTGACGCCGCCGGTCGCCGGGGCGTGCCCGCCTTCGCCGAGGCGGCGGGCGGCGGCGTGAACATCAGCGGCTCCCCGGAGCGGTTCCGTCATCCCGCGAGGTCGGCGACGAGGTCGTCCAGCGCCTGGGTGAGGGCTTCGGAGTTGGCCGGGGTGAACCAGGTGGTGCGAATGCGCTCGTTGTTCCCCTTCGGGGTCTCGTGATCGGCCGCGAGCTGCCGCAGGGTCCGGGTCTCGTCGCCCAGGGCCCGGCCGACCTCCTGGAAGAGGCTGCGGACGTAGCCGTCCGCGTCATCGGGGGCGATGCCGTGGCCGGCGGCCCACGAGGTGAGCGCGGCGAGGTAGGAGTAGTGGGTGGTGAGCGTTCCCGTCAGTGCGGAGAAGACGTCGAAGGCCGTCTCGTCCGCGACCGGGAGCGCCCCGCCCAGGCGCTCGAAGAGAGAGTCCGCCACCGGGTGGGACGGGCACGTCACCGTGACGGAGCGGCGTTCGCGTATCGCGGGCAGCGGGATGGCCCGAACGAGTTGGGCGTCCGTGGCCAGCGTCCTGCGCAGGTCGTCGTTGCCGACGCCGGCCATCACGTTGATCACGATCTTGTCGTCGGGCACCGTCAGGCCGGCGAGCGCTTCGTGGCGGTCCTGACGGCGTACGGCGATGATCACGATCTCGGAGCGGTCCACGACCGCCTGGTTGCCGGGACACACCCGGACGCTTTCGTAGCGCTCGGACAGGTACGCCGCCGTGCGGGCTCCGCGAGGGGAGAGGAACACCTCGGGCGCGTCGTCGTCCCGGCAGTACAGGCCGTCCACGATGGCTCGGCCGATCTCCCCTACCCCGATGATGCCGATGCGCTTCACCGCGCTTTCCTCCATGGTGTGTGGGGTCGTTCAGAAGTTCGCGCGTCCAGCGGGCGCCTGCACAGCGCACGTGAGCCGGGCCGCCAGCTCCCGGACCTGCTCGGGACGGGGGTTGGCGCCGGTCAGCACCGTCGCCAGGCGGTCGCCGGGGACCGCGCCCCCGGCGATCGCCGCCAGGCCCGCCGCGCCCGCCGGCTCCAGGACGATGCCGAGCGTGCGCGCCGCCAGCTCCATGGCGTCGGCGATGGCCTCGTCCGTCACCAGGACCATCTCGTCCACCAGGACGCGGGCCCGCCGCACCGAAGCCTCCGTCGGGCGACGCACCGCGATGCCGTCGGCGAAGGTGCGAGCACGTCCGGCGCGGACCGCGCGGCCGGCACGCAGGCTTTCCGCCATCGAGGGAGCGCCTTCGGCGTTGACCCCCACGATCCGGGTTCCGGGAGCGTGCTCCTTCATCCAGCGCGCCACGCCGTTGATCAGCGCGCCGTCCCCGACCGGGAGCACGACGGCGTCGAAGCACGCCCCGGCCGGCGCGCCGCGGGTCAGCTCGGCGCCGATCGTCCCGGCGCCTTCGGCGATCGCCGCCTGGACGCCGTCCTGCAGATGGACGCGGTCAGGATGGCGCCCGGCGTGGGCGGCCGCGGCCTCCCGCGCCGACGAGCCGTCCGGTCCCGCCGCGACGACGCGGGCGCCGAACGTCTCCATCCGCTCGCGCTTGCCGGGATTGACGGTCTCGGGCACGAACACCTCGACCGGCATCCCACGTGCTCGCCCGGCGTAGGCGACGGCCTGGCCGAAGTTGCCCGAGCTGGCGCACACCACCGGCGTGCCGGGGGCGAGCGTGCTGAGCATCAGGTCGGCGCCCCGGCCCTTGAAGCTGCGCACCGGGTTGGCCGTCTCCAGTTTCACCGTCACCGCGCGGCCGCCCAGCGCCCGGCACAGCTGTTCGTCGAGGTACTGCGGGGTGTTGAGGAACACCGGATCGATCACCCGTAGGGCCTGCTCGATCCGCGCCACGTCCAGGTCCATGCGCGCCACCTTCCGCCGAGGCTTTCCGACCCGGCCGACGCTAACCGAGCTCCCGATCGACGCGATTGAGAATTCTTGCACCATGGCGCAATAATCTTGCGTGCCCGAATCGCCGCCGCCCCGCCTGGACGAGATCGACGCCCTGCTGCTGGACCTCCTTCAGCACGACGCCGGGCGGACCCTGCACGACCTCGGGGAACAGGTCGGGCTGTCCCCGAGCGCCGTCCAGCGGCGGATCGCCCGCTACCGCCGGCACGGGCTCATCGCCCGGCA
This sequence comes from Actinomadura sp. NPDC048032, assembly GCF_040653175.1. Classification (NCBI taxonomy): domain Bacteria; kingdom Bacillati; phylum Actinomycetota; class Actinomycetes; order Streptosporangiales; family Thermomonosporaceae; genus Actinomadura; species Actinomadura sp. NPDC048032. The sequence goes on along the minus strand of NZ_JBEZJP010000080.1, from coordinate 15,817 downwards.
GGTCGCCGTCCTCGATCCGCACCGCTTCGGTCCCACCATCCTGGCCACGGTCCTGGTGACCCTGGTCCGGGAATCGTTCGAGCACCACCGGGCCTTCGCCGAACGGATGCGCTCGGAGCCTCAGGTCCAGCAGTGCTACCGCGTCGCGGGGCCGTGGGACTACGTGGTCGTCCTGGCCGCGCGGAGCATGCGCGACTGCGGTCGGCTCGGAGACCGCCTGTTGAAGGCGGACGACAACGTCCAGCGCTACGAGACCCTGGTCGTCTTCGACACCATCAAGTCCGGCCTGGCTCTCCCACTTCCCGCTCGACCGCAGGACGGGCGGCCACCCGATGAGTGAACGCCGCCGCATCCCGTCGTGGCGCACTCCCCCTGCGCACGGGCCGATCAACCAGTGCTGAGGCGCATCTTGGTGAGGCGGATGGTTCCGTCGTCGCCGGGGACGGGGGCCGGCCGGTATCCCTCGCTCCGGTAGAGCGCGATGTTGTTCCGGCTGCCCGCTCCCGTGGACAGCACGATGCTGCGACAGGCGTGATCGGCGGCGGCCTCCGCCTCATGGAGCAGCCAGCGCCCCAGGCCGCGCCCCCGCAGGTCGGGGACCACGCCGAGCCGTCCCACGTGCCACTCGGCGTCCTCGCGGCGCGTCCGCACCATGCCGAGGAGCCGGCCGTCCCGCCACAGCCCGATCGCGTCCCAGGACGCGAGCCAGTCACGAACCTGCTCCACGGACTCGTGCAGCGCCGGGACGGTCAGGGGGTCGTTGGCGAGGGCCTCGTCCACCCAGCAGCACCGCTGCAGGACGGTCACCTCGGGGGCATCGTCCGGCGTCAGCCGCCGCAGGTAGGAGCCCGGTTCGGGGCCGGCCGCCGATGCGGGCCGTGCTCGCTCTCGCATCGGCCGGAGCGCGTGCGCGACCCGGACCAGCTCCTCCAGGACGTCGATCGCGGTCTTGCCGGCAGCGGCGGCGGGCCGCACCTCGCCGTCGTGCACGGCGTCGGCGATGCGGAGCGCGACCGTGGACCCCAGCGGTACCAGACGTAGCGTGGTCACCACCTGCTTGGCATGCTGCACGGCCCTCGTGCCCGCCGAGGTGTTGCCGTAGCTGACGAAACCGACCGGCTTCCACGCCCACTCGCGGGAGAGGTAGTCCAGCGCGTTCTTCAGGGACGCCGGCATCCCGTAGTTGTACTCCGGCGTCACGACGATGAGGCCGTCCACGCCGTCCACGATCGCGCTCCACCTGCGCGTGTGCTCGTTGCGGTACACGCCGGACGACGGATGCTCCTCCTCGTCGAGGAACGGCAGGTCGAGGTCGGCGAGGGCCAGCGGCACCAGCTCGGCGCCGAGCTCGGCGGCGCGGGGCGTGATCGTCTCGGTCAGCCAGGCCCCCACCGCGGGGCCGAGGGCGCCGGGGCGGGTGCTGCACACCAGCACGAGGACGCGCACCTGTTTCGTTGACATGTAAATGAACTTAGGCGATAGGTTGTTTACATGTCAAAGAATCCGCCGGACGAGCCCGTGCGCTGGCTGACCCCGGACGAGGAACGGGCGTGGCGGGCCTTCCGCCGCATGGTGATCGCCGTCCAGACCGGCACCGCCCGCGACCTCTCCCGGGTCGGCCTCTCCGAGCCCGACTACGAGGTGCTCAGCACGCTGTCGGAACGGCCGGACCACGCCGGGACCCTGCACGAGCAGGCCGCGAAGATGGGCTGGTCGCGCAGCCGGCTCTCCCGGCACGCCACCCGCATGGAGGCCCGCGGCCTCATCCGCCGCGCACCCGACCCGGCCGACGGAAGGGGCTGCCTCCTGGTCCTCACCGAACACGGCCTGGACACCCTGACGGACGCCGCCCCCGCCCACCTGGAGTCAGTGCGCCACCACTTCATCGACCGCCTTGGACCGGAAGACCTCACCGCCCTGGAACACATCGCCGGAAAGGTGGAAGCCCCGGACAGGGCGAACGGCCGCCCCGTCCGCTAGGTCCGCGGACCGGCCTCCAGGAGATCGGCGAGCTCACCGAACCCGCGCACGACGAGGTCGCATTCCACGTCGTCCGCCCGGTCGGCCGTGCGAGAGGGCCCCTTCTCCAGCGGACGCTCCAGGAACGCGGTGGCGAGCCCGGCTCCCCTGGCGCCGTCGATGTCCCATTTGTGCGCGGCGACCATCAGCACCTCCGCCGGTTCCACGTCCAGCAGCCGCACTGCTGTCAGGTACGCCTCCGGCTCGGGCTTGTACGTGCGGGCGAGCTCCGCCGACAGGATGCAGTCGAACGGCAGCCCCGCCCCCTTGACCAGGTGCGTCAGCAGGGCGAACCCGCCGTTGGACAGCGCCGCCACCACGCGGCTCTCCCTCAGGCGTGCCAGGCCGTCCACCGAGTCGTCCCAAGCGGGCAGGCGATGCCAGGCCCGGACGAGCCGCCGCCGTGCGGTCTCGTCGAAGGCGTCAGCAACGCCGTGCAGCTCCAGCAGCTCGTCCAGCGACTCCCGGTGCAGCGTGTCGAGGTACACCCACTCCCGCTCTCCGCTGCTGACCCGCTGCATGGACGGGAGGTACCGCTCGCGCCATTGGTCGGCGAAGGCCTCGCCCTCCAACGCGACACCGCACTCCGCAGCGATCGCCGCCACCTGGCCGGCGACCCCTGTCCGCCAGTCGACGGTCGTCCCGAAGATGTCACAGGTCACTACCTGGATCGCTCTGACGTCTAATCCCACTGGCACTCCCTCGCCCAGGAGCGCCCGGATGGCGCCCCACCCCAGTCCTACCCCGGACGTGACGGACCCCGCCCTCGTCCGAAGACGGGAGCGGGGTCCGTGGTGAGGCCAGGAGGGGTCACCCGGTCGGGCCTGATCAGCCGAGGGGCTTCGGGGCGCCCTTCTTGCCAGGGCCGTGGCCCCAGGACAGGATCTCGTACTTGACGCCCTTCAGGTGGCCCGCCGAGGTGCCCGTGTCGTACTTGCTCCGCGGCTTCTTGCCGTCCACCAGGTGGCGGAAGGTGTAGGTGTCGAGGTCGAGCATGACGCCGCGGTGCGACGGCTCGCCCGGCCCGCGGTCCCCGACGAAGCCGGTGACGCTGCGCCCCTTGTAGGTGACCTTCACCTTGGTGTGCATGGGCCAGCTCGGGCTGGCGAACAGGCCCTTCTGCATCGGCTTGCCGCCCGCCGGGGCGCCCGTGTCGCCGTTCACGCCTGAGCCGTCGTCCCAGAAGTAGGACGCCTTGGTGCTGCCCGACAGGACGGCGTGGCGCTTCGGTGCGACCTTGGCGGTGCCGTGGTGGGTGGCCTTCGCGGCGGGCTGCCCCACCTGCTTCCCGGTCACCTGCGTTCCGGTCACCTGCTTTCCGGTGACCGGCTGTCCGGTCATCTTGTGCCCGCTCACCTGTTGTCCGGTGACCAGCTGTCCGGTCATCTTGTGGCCGGTGACCTGCTGCCCGGCCACCTGCTGTCCGATGACCTTGTGCGACATCGGCTCGTCGGCCTGGGCCCCGTGGGAGGTCCCGGCCGCCACGCCCGCGGCCAGCAGGCCCGCGAGAGCGGTACCGATCAGGGCGGTGTCGATGGCTCGCTTCTGCATGTTCATCCTTTGCTCGGTGGTCCGGGGCGCCGGGTCACGCCTTCGGCTAGTCGGGGGCTCGCCGTTCGGGCATGACGGATCCGGCGCACGGCACGTGGGCGTGCTCGCGACGTGGGTGTGATCGCGGAGGGTTGGAGAAGGGGGGAGGCACCACTGGACGGTGCGGGGCGACGGGCCGCTCAGCGGCCCTGGCTCACCGGTACTGGGGGTAGCCGTAGCCGGCGACGGTGGACGTGTCGCGGACCTTCTTCTTCACCGCGTCACCGGTGTTGCCCTCAATGGTGTTGATGGTGCCGTCGTGGTTGTCCTTGACGACGATGCCGACGTGCTCGACACCCTTGATGCCGCCGCCGTTCCAGGCGAAGAAGACCACGGCGCCGGGCTTCGGGGTCTGGCCGAAGCGGCCGGTCTTCTTGAACCACTTGGCGTGGCTGACGGTGTAGGCGTCGGCGCCCATGCCCTTGGTGCCGGTGTGCTGGCCCAGCCAGGACACGAACATGTCGCACCAGGACTGGCCCTTGTAGACCGAGGCGCTCTTGGAACCGATGCGGTGGGCGTTCTGCTCGCCCAGCGGCGAGCCGACGTACCAGTCGTTGAACTTGCTGTTGCCCGAGGCGTCCTCGTGGGTGCCGATCTGCGTGCGGGCGAGCTTGATGACGTCCTGCGCGGAGGCGCCGGCGGTGGCGGTCTTCGCGCCGTTGGCGGCGGCCTGGGGCGTGGCGGCGACGTGCGCGGCGTTCGCGGGCTTGGTGTCCGCATGGGCGGACGGGGCCAGGGAGGCGAGGCCGAACGCGCTCGCCAGGGAGAGGACGGCTCCGGCGGCGAAGCGGGTGCCCATGCGCTTGGTCAGGTCGAAAGTACGAGCGGTCATGCGAAGGTTCTCCTGAGGTCTTCCAGTCCGCCTACCGGGTTAGCTGTCGGGTTCGGGCATGGAAGTGGCCCTACCGCGACCCCGCGCAAGGCGGGAGTGCGGATTCACCCCGGTGTTTCGGTGGGTCCCCGGCTCCGCTCGGCCAGTGATCGGCGCTCTGCGGACTCGGCGGCGGACGTGCCTTGATCGGCCGTCCTGATGATCAGGGACTCGATGCGCCCGTCACGATCTGGTCGGGCGCTCCGGACGGGCTTTCCCGTCGGTCACACACCCACAACAGGTTCAAGCGGCCCCATATTTCGTCAAGCACACCCCAAAGACGCCGCTGACCTGTAAAGACTCCCCAAAGCGCCCTCAACGCAAGGGCTGCGGTCCAGTCAAGTCGGCCCAAGATTTCTGGTCGCCACCTCGCCCCAGCGGGAGACGATCATCCCCGAGCCCGGACCCTCACCACCCGCGGGCTGGTCATCAAGGTCCCTATCTTCAAGACCGACCAGGACGCGTCATAGTCGCACCGGAGCCGGGCGCGGATGCGTGGTCCTGCTGGAGCGCCGGCGCGGTGAGTCGGCCCTCATCAACTCACCCCTCAGCGCGGCGAGTGACACGGCTCCGACCAGGACCGTCCCGTCGGGAAACCGGAACACCGGCACTCGCGGGCCGGACACGCGAGCGGACCGAGCCGGTTCCGCGTGGGGCCGCTCGCCGTCCCACCTGACGCCGGTCGCGGACGCCAAGCCCCGCAGCACGTTGACGTCGCCGATGTCCAGACCGTCACTGAAGTAGGCGCGGTAAAGACGGGCGGTCATGTCCTCGGCGGTGCCGTGCGCGGCCGCCAGCGCGATGAGCCGGTGGGCGTCGGCGGTGCGGGCGGGCACGATCCGGTCGAGGTTCACCACCAGGCCGTCGACCGCCGCCGCCCGTGCGATCTGCTCGACCCGCGCGGGGGGCGCGAGAGGGAAACGGCCGCGGCTCGGCGGCGGTTCCGCCGCGGAGCCCGCGGTCTGGTACGGCCTGAAGACGACCTCCAGTTCGCCTCCGCCCGCACGGTGCTCCTCGGCGGCCCGCTGGAAGCGGGCATAGCCGAGCGCCGACCAGACGCAGGCGATGTCGTGGGTGAACTCAACTTTCATGGGTTCGTCCTTCAATGGCGGCACGGATCGTTCCGTGCCGCCTCAGCATGCCCGCCGCCGCTCGCCGCGTCAATACGGAACGTTCCGTGCCGCCTGAGGGCTATGCTGTCCCCATGTCACCCAGACGTCCTGAGCGCCGAAGTGAAGAGGCCGCCAACGCCGTCATCAAGGCCGCCATGGACCTGTGCCAGGAGGTCGGGTACCGCAAGGTCAGCATCGAGGGCATCGCCGCCCGCGCCGGCGTCGGCAAGAACACGATCTACCGCTGGTGGCCGTCCAAGGCGGCCGTGCTGCTGGACGGCCTGCTGTCCACCTGGAAGATGGACGCGACCTTCCCCGACACCGGTGACTTCGTCGCCGATATCAAGACGCAGATGGCGGCGGCCTCGCGCATCCTCGGCGACCCGCACGTCTTCCCGCACTACCGCGCACTGATCGGCGAGGCCCAGCACGACCCGGACCTCCACCAGGCCTTGTGGGACAACTTCATCGGTCACCTGGCGGGCGCCGCGGCCGACCGCATCCGCGTAGCGCAGCGCAAGGGCCAGGTCCGCGCCGACGCCGACCCGGTCCTCGTCACCGAACTGCTCTACGGGGCCGCCTACTACCGCCGCCTGCTCACCCCGCGCACGGCCGACGCCGAGCACGTCAACGCCATCGTCGACCTCGCAATGACCGGCCTCGCCCCACCGGCCGACACCTCCACGCAGTAGCACGCCTCACCGCTTCTGGGCGCCCCTGCACATGCCGCCCGCGCAGGTGCTCACGGTTTGCGGCGGGCGAGCAGGGCCCGCGGACCTGACCGGCCCTCAGACACCTGCTGCCACCGCGGCGCCCAGCGCCAGCAGGACGGCACCGGTGGTCATGCTGAGCCCCCGCAGGACGGTCGGCTGCGACACCAGTGCGCGCCCTCGGCTGACGGCCCAGGTGAGCAGCATGTACCAGGAGGCGCTGACGAGCGCCCACAGGGCTCCCAAGGCGACGGTCGACAGGAACACCGGGCCTTCCTCGGTCACGAACTGGGGCAGCACCGAGATGGCGAACACTCCCGCCTTGGGGTTGCCGAGGTTGGTGACCAGGCCGGTGAGGTATCCGCCCGCGAAGCCGGCGCCCCGCCCGTCCTGCTCCGGCGGGCGGGTGGACACGACGGTGAGCGCGGTCCGGAGCGTCTTCACTCCGAGGATCATCAGCACGATGCCGCCGGCGATCCGGAGCACCGCGTACGCGGTCGGGCTGGCCAGCAGGACGGCGGACAGCCCGGCCGCGGCGGCCGTCGACCACAGCAGGAAGCCGCTGGCATTGCCCGCGAGCGTGCCGTGGAGCGCAGGCCGGCCACCTTCCAGTACCTGCCGGATCATCAGCGCTTGACTCGCGCCGGGCAGCATCGCCAGCAACAAGGTGGTGATGACGAAGACGGGCACATGCGTGGGCATGGGAACGAACCCCTTCCGGGGATTGCGGCCGATGGGTGTGCCATCAGGCTTCCTCGCTCCCCGTCCCTAAGGGAAGTTAAAAGAGAAGGATGCAGCGTTAGCATTGGTGAATGCTGGTGGATCCGGGGCAACTGCGGCTTCTCGCTCTGATCGAGCGGCACGGCTCCCTGACGGCGGCGGCCCACGCACTCCGGCTCACGCCCGCGGCGGTCACCCAGCAGGTGGCCAAGGCCGAGCGCGACTGGCAGGTCCCCTTGGTCATCCGCGGCCCTCGCGGAGCGACGCTCACCGCGGCCGGTGCGCTGCTCGCCTCCCACGGCCGGACCGTGGAGCAGGCATCGGACCAGGCCGGGGCGGAACTGGCCGCACTGCTCGGCCACCTCTCGCTCCGCCTGCGGATCGGGACGTTCCAGGCGGCCGCCCTGCATCTGCTGCCACCGGCGCTGACGGCCCTGCGCCACCGCCACCCGGCCGCCGACGTCTCCGTCATCGACGTGGTGTCCGGGCGCGGAGCGGACGAGATCAGCGCGGGGAACCTGGACGTGGCCATCGTCGCGTCCTGGGACACGCCGCTCGCACCGCCCCCGCACCTACGGGCGCACTCGCTCCTGGTGGACCCGATGGTCGTGGTCCTCCCTGACGACCACCCACTGGCCACCGGGCAGCCCGCGGACACCGAACTCCACCTGGAACAACTGCGCGACGAAGCGTGGGTCTCCATCCTGGCCGGCCATGCCGCCCGCGAACAGTTCCACAACGCCGCCCGCAAGGCCGGCTTCACCCCCACCGTGCGGTTCGAGACCGAGTCCTACGACGTCGCCCAGGCCCTGGTCGGCACAGGCATCGCCGTGGCCCTGGTGTCACGCCTGGCCCTGGCCCACGTCCCCGGCACCACCCATCGCGAACTGGCCCACCCCAAGCCCTACCGCCACCTCTACGCCGTGACCAGAACCGACGCCAGCCTCACCCCACTCGCGGACATGCTCATCGACCTCCTCCGCGATGTCGCCCGCGACATCACCGCCACCTGGGCCACCCCGCCCGGCGCCTGAAAAGCCCCGTTCTGAATCGCTCACGAACTCCCTCCTGGAACAAGTCCCGGGCGCGGCTGACGTGGTGATGGGGGCACGCGACCACCCTCCGGCGGGACGCGCCACGCCTCAACGCGGGCTCACTGGTGGGCGGGCAAAGTGAGAGCCGAATGGGCAGGTCGTCCGCCTGCGGCGGGCATTGCGCTGAGTCCGCGCAGCCTTTCGTTCCGCTCCTCCAGAGCCTGGGCGGTGGTCGGGAAGAGGGCGGCACCGCCCTCGCCGACCAGCCCCTGATTCAGGGTCACGAACTCACGGGTGTCGTGTTCGTAGGCGGCGAAGCCCGCGGCGTGCTCCCGACCGGCCAGGGAACCGGCGAGCATGTACGCGCCGACGAGCGCGAGGCTGGTGCCCTGCCCGGTGAGGAACGAGGGCGCGTACGCGGCGTCTCCCACCAGCGCGATCCTGCCGCTGGACCAGCGGGGCATCCGGATCTGGCCGACTCCGTCGAAGAACAGGTCGTCCGCGTCGCGCATGGCGGCCAGCATGCCCGGGACCTCCCATCCCGCGTCGGCGAAGACCGCGGCGACCAGTTCCCGTTGGGCTTCCGGGTCCGTCAACGCGTCGGACGGCGGTTCCTCCTGAGCGAAGTTCAGGAACGCGTGCACTTCGTCGTCGTCCCCCACGGCGTAGAGTGCCGCGGCCCTGCCCGGCGTGTTCCACATGACGGTCTCGTGGGAGAGCCCGAAGGTGTTGCGCATGGTGAACACGGCGAAGCAGTAGCCGAGGTACCGGTGGAACCGTTCTTCGGGGCCGAACAGCATCTCCCGGGTGCGCGAGTGCGTGCCGTCCGCACCGAACACCATGTCGAACGTACGCGTGCCGCCCCCTCGGAAGGTGACGTCGACTCCGTGGCCGGACTGATCGAGGATGTCGATGGAGTCGTCGAACACGAACTCCACGTCGTCGCGGACCGCCGTGTACAGAGCGTCGGTCAGATCACCGCGCCGAACCTCCAGGTCCCGTTCCGCGACGCCGCCGGTGACGGCGTGCGGGTCGATCGAGGCCACCTCGCCGCCGTTCCCGTCGAGGAAGGTCAGGCGCCGCGAGTCGACATGCGCCTCCCGCAGGCGCGGCAGGATCCCCATCCGCCGGACGACCTCCAGTGCGGTGCCGCGCACGTCGACGGGATAGCCGCCGCTGCGAAGCCCGCCTGCCTTCTCCACCACCGTGACGGCGTATCCGTGGCGGTTCAGCCAGAAAGCGAGGGCGGGCCCTGCGATGCCGCCCCCCGAAACCAGGACCTCGCGCTTCGGCGCGGTACGGGCGACCGGCGTCAGATCAGGACGGTTCATTCCTTGGCTCCTTTGCTCATGGTGCGGACGGCGACCAAGGACAGCGCCGTGACGGCGCCGGCGATGGCGAAGCCGATGACGAAGGCCGATTCGGCCGGGACGTCCGAGCCGGAAGGGGTTCCGGCGGTGAGGAAGGCTCCGCTGATCTGGGCGCCCGCGGCGAAGCCGATCACGCGCGTCACCAGGACCAGGCTGGTGGCCGTTCCGGTGTCGCCGTGCTCGACGGAGGTGGCCGTCCGGACGACCATCGCCGTGATGCAGACGCCGCTGGCCAGGGCGATCAGTGCCTTGCCCACGACGAGGTGCCAGACCTCGGTGTGCAGGAGCGCCAGGCCGGCCAGCGTGGCCGCCATGACGCCGATAGCGGCGGTGACCACCGCACCCGCGCCGAAGCGCCGCACCGCGACCCCGCCGAGCGGCCCGCTGACCGCGGCCGTGACGGCGCCGGGCAGCAGGTACCGCCCGATGTCGGTGGAGCCGGCCCCGAAGCCGTACCCGTCGCCGGCCACCGCGAGCAGTTGCGGGACGAGGTACATCGACACCGCCGTCCCCACGCAGACTGCGAACGTGATCACGTAGGAGCTCCATATCGGGGGCCGCGCGAGCAGGCGCAGATCGACCATCGGTGAGGCCGCGCGCCGCTCGACGGCCGTCCATCCGGCGATGAGGGCGGCCAGGACCAGGACGAGCGCGCCGAGCGCGAGCGGTTGCGAGCCGACGTCGGGCGCCAGCGCGAGCCCGAGCATGAGCGTCAGCAGGACGCCGCTCAGGAGGACCAGGCCGGGCCAGTCGATCCGTGCGCCCGGACGGGCCGGCGGGTCGTCCGGCATCAGCAGGTGGACGAACAGGGTCGCCACGACGATCGCGAACGTCGGTATCGCGAACATCCAGTGCCGGGACAGTCCTTCCGCGATGGGCCCGGCGACCAGCGTCCCGAGCATGCCGCCGCCCACGAACAGGCCGCTGACCACCCCGATGGCCACCTGCGACTCGCCCGTCGGGAGGTGCTTGTGCACCAGGATGAACGAGAGCGGCATCGCGCCGACCATCGCGCCCTGGAGCACCTGCCCGAGCAGCAGCACCGGCAGGTTCGGCGCCAGCGAGGACACCAGGCCGCCGGCCGCGACCACCGCCATCAGCCGGATCATGACGCGCTTCCCGCCGTGCCGGTCACCGAGACTGCCCGCGACGGGCGCGACGAGAGCGCCGGTGATGAGCATCGCGATGCTGAGCAAGGCCCCTTGGGCAGGGCTCATCGACAGTTCGCGCTGGAGCAGCGGGAGCGTCGGCGCCACCACCGATTCCAGGGTGCCGGTGGCGGCCGCCAGCATGCCGAGGGCCCAGACGGGGGCCTTTCGGATACGGACCGGTGGAACGGGTGGAGCCAGTGTTGCGGGCATGGATGTCCATACCTCCTTCGAGGTCGGGAAAGGACGTACGGGGCGAGAACCCGGGTGACGCGGCTCCCGCCCGCATGCGTGTGCTACGGCCAGCGGCGCAGCGCCGCTCGCGCCGGGAGCGTGACCGCGAGCAGTGCCACGGGTGGAGTGTGCGAGCGCGGTTGCGGGCCGGGCGTCATACCCGGGAGCCGATGTGGAGGTGCTACGGCGGTGGGGGGTGGAGGAGGCGTCCTACTCGCCCGGGGTCACCAGCCCCGATTCGTACGCGAAGACCACTGCCTGGGCGCGGTCGCGCAGGTCGAGCTTGGTGAAAACGCGGCTGACGTGCGTCTTCACCGTCTGCTCGGCGAGCACCAGCGTCTCCGCGATCTCCGAGTTGGACATGCCGCGGGCCACCAGGGTGAGGACCTCGGTCTCCCGTTCCGTCAGGGCCTTGAGCCGCAGCGCGGGCCTGCCCCGGGCGGGGGGACGCTGCCGGGCGAAGTCCGCGATGAGGCGGCGCGTGACCGAGGGGGCGAGCAGCGCGTCGCCCGAGGCGACGACCCGCACCGCCGCGATGAGGTCGGCCGGTGGCGCGTCTTTCAACAGGAAGCCGCTCGCGCCCGCCCGCAGCGCCTCGTAGACGTAGTCGTCGACGTCGAACGTGGTGAGCATCAGCACGCGCGGCCGGTGCGTCACGCCCGGCGGTGGCGCGAGGAGGCGGCGCGCGCCCTCCAGACCGTCCATCTCGGGCATGCGGACGTCCATCAGCACGACGTCGGGACGGGTGCGCCGGCCCAGCTCGACGCCCTGCGCGCCGTCGGCGGCCTCGCCCACCACCTCGATGTCGCTCTGGGCGGCCAGCAGTGCGGCGAAGCCGGCCCGCACCATGGCCTGGTCGTCGACGATGATGACGCGCGTCGTCACGTTGGGTCCCTTTCCGTCAGGGGGAGCCGGGCGGCCACGCGGAAGCCGCCGTCCGGCAGCGGCCCCGTCTCGATGGTGCCGCCGCCGAGCCGCACCCGTTCGCGCATGCCGACGAGGCCGTGTCCCGTGCCGCACTCCTCCAGCGGCGCGGCGGGCGGCTCGGGCGAGGGCCCGTTGACGACGAGGACGGTGAGCCAGCCCCCTTCCTCCGCCACCGACACCCTTGTCGGGGCGCCCGGCGCGTGCCGCACGACGTTCGCGAGGGCCTCCTGGACGACGCGGTACGCGGAGAGCCCCACCGCCTCGGGCACGTCGGCGTCGCAGGAGGCGAACTCCACCGGGACGCCCGCCCTGGCCGTCGCCTCCACCATCGGCCCGATCCGCTTCAGGCTCGGCTGGGGTGCGAGCTCGCCGTGCGCCTCCTCGCTCCGCAGCACGCCGAGGAGCCGTCGCATCTCGCCGAGCGACTCGCGCGCGGTCGCCGCGATGGAGGTGAACTCCTCCTGCACGTCCGGCGGCAGCCCCTGGAGGCGGTACACCGACGTGTCCGCCTGCACCGTGATGACGGACATGTGGTGCGCCACCACGTCGTGCAGCTCGCGCGCGATGCGGGCGCGTTCCTCCAGCAGCGTTCGCCGGCCGCGCTCGGCCTCGCTGATCGTCTCCTGCTCGGCCAGCCTGCGCTGCGCCTCGTACCGCTCGCGGAGCGCACCGCCGAGCACGAGCGCGACGCCGCTGAGAATCGTGAGCAGCGACTCCCTGGCGCCGGTGCCGTGGGGCGCGACGAACCCGAGGCCGACGCTCGCGCCCGCCGTCGCCAGCCACACCAGCAGCAGCGTCCGGCGCGACTCGCGCAGGCCGAGGGCGAGGCAGAGACCGATGTACCCGACGATTTCCATGGGCGGGAACGGCCACAGGAGCCGCTCGTCGAAGTCGACGGTAAGCAGTGCGAGCGCCCCGGCCACGTCCGCGGCGAAGACCACGCACCAGGCCCGCAGCGGGCGGACGACGGCGAGCAGCAGCGGTGCCGCCTGCGCGACGGCCAGCGCGCCCGCGAAGCCACCGTTCAGACCGTAGTCGACGCTGAGCACGGTGATCGTGGTGGGCAGCAAGGCGACGCACAACACCAACGCCGCCCCCCACGGGAGCAGCCGTACCGACCGACGCGACGCCCCGGCGAGAAGCGCGCGCGGGGGTTCCTCGGACGTCATGAGCGCCAGCCTATGATCGGCTGCGCGTGTTGGGAGGGGCCTGCCTCGCGGTGGCTGATCGGGGCTCCTGCAAGAGCGCATCCGTCCTTCTCCCTCAGTCTCGTCCGTGCGGGCCGGGGAGGAGGGTAGAAAGGCGGCCGGGGCGGGTGCGTCACGCTGGAGAGCCGAGTCGGAGTGATACCCCGGTAGCCGGTGTCGTCCGCAAGGAGGAGCCCGGAAAACCTCCCGACGGACCTGAGCGGGGTGTCTGACCGCTCAGCCAGGGCGCTTCTTCTCGCGGGTCGAGGTCAGCAGGTCGGCTCCGGCGTGGACGGCCATCAGGGTCGCGGGGAGCAGGATCGCGGCGTCGCGGAGTGTCCGCGCCGGGTCGCGGCGAACACCTGCGCGGCCGAGCGCGCGCCAAGCCCACAGGGAGAACGGCACGACGATCGTGGGTGCTGTGGCGACACCCGGGGTGTAGCCGCGTTGCCTGAAGCTCAAAGCTAGGTGTCCGAGCCCGTGCACGCCGAACCCGGCCAATGTGGCCTGATAGAGCCGGGACCTCCCGCCGGTCCGCGCGCCGTCCACCGTGGCGGCGAGCATGAAGGCGCCCATGAGAGCGATGGCCGTGCGGGCGTGCGCCGTGGAGACCTCGCGACGCAGCCACACCGGTCCCGGAGCGCCGCCGCCCGCGTTCTTCCGCGACCAGGGAGCCATGGTGAACCACTCTTCGGCGTCGTTGGCCGCCCAAGCCAGCAGCAGCCCCCAGGTCACGCTCTTACGGATCATCCTCGCCTCCTTTTACGTTACGAGTCGTACTGTAATATTTCTGCACATGAGCGAGCAGCGCAAGGGGGCCCCGGGACGCCGCGGCCGGCCGCGCAGCACCGACGTCGACCGCGCCGTCACCGCGGCGACGATCGAACTGCTGGCCGAACAGGGATACGCGAAGCTGACGATCGAGGCGGTCGCCGCGCGCGCGGGGGTGGGCCGGCCGGCGGTGTACCGGCGCTGGCCGACCAAGGACGACCTGGTGGTCCACGCCCTGGTCGAACAGGTGCCGCCGCTGGCCGTTCCGGACACCGGCGACGTGCTGCGCGATCTGAAGGAACTGTCCGCCGGGTTCGCGCTCCGGCTGGCCGGCTCCCCGCTCGGTCGAACGGTCCTTGCCGTGCACGCTGAAGCGGGCCGCCGGCCCGACCTCGCCGAAGCGCTACGACACCACTACCTGAACCCCAGGAACGGCACCATCCGCGCCCTGATCGAACGCGGCCTGGCCGAGGGCCGCCTCAACCCCGCACTCGCCCCCGACACGGTCCGCGACCTGGTCTTCGGCCCCCTGATCTACCACTGGCTCGTCACCGGCCACCTCTCGACCGCCACAGCGAACACCCTCGCCGACGCCGCCTGCGCCGCGGTCAGCCGCACCTTCCCCTCGCCAGATCGAGCCGGCGGCTCCACGGTTGCCCGGGTGGAAGGACGCATGCAAGGCTGAATCGTCTTGCGCCGCCTGCGACGACCACGAAGCCGCGCGGCACGAGGAACCGGGCACGCCGGGTCCCCTCTCTGTTGAAACGGCCGACAAAGGGACACCAGTGACTGATCACGCACGGGGGACGGCCCCCTGGCACGGCCGCATCGAGCATGTCCGCGGCACCGACCTGGACCCCGACACCGCACACGTCGAACGTCCGACGGAGACATGACGGCCATGAAGACGGACGAGCACGGGCTGGCCATCGGAGCGGGCAGCCGCACCGCGGTCGAGCACTACGACAACGCCGTCCATGAACTGCTGCACTTCCGCCCGGAGGTGGACGCCGAAGCGAAGCGGGCGCTCGAAGCGGATCCCGACTTCCCGCTGGGCAACGTCCTGTCGGCGTACCTCGGGCTTCTGGCCACCGAGCCCGAAGGCGCGCGGGCCGCGGCGGAGCGGTTCCGGCTCTTCCGGTCGCGCGTGGACGGCTCCGGGCTCCTTCCCCGCGAGCGGGCCCACGTCGCGGCGCTGGAACGCCTGGTGAAGGGCGACTTCCTCGGCTGCGGCCGCCTGCTCGGCCAGATCAGCGAGGAGTACCCGCGGGACGTCCTCGCGCTGTTCGTCGGCCACCAGGTCGACTACTTCACCGGGGACGCCCGCGCACTGCGCGACCGGGTCGGTGGTGCGCTGGCGGCATGGAGCGAGTCCGACCGGCATTTCGGCCAGTTGCTCGGCATGTACGCCTTCGGGTTGGAGGAGGCAGGGCACTACGACCGATCGGAGGAGGTCGGCCAGCGCGCGGTCGGGCTCGACCCGAAGGACGTGTGGGGCATCCACGCGGTCGTCCACACCTACGAGATGCAGGGCCGGTTCCGGCGAGGCATCGCCTACATGGACGAACGGACGACCGACTGGTCGACCGGTACGTTCTTCAACGTGCACGCGTGGTGGCACTATGCGCTCTACGCACTGGAGGCCGGAGACACGGCCCGGGCCTTGGAGATCTACGACGCCGTGCTCCACGGCCCGGAGTCGACAGGCACCGCGATGGAGCTGCTGGACGCCGCCGCACTGCTCTGGCGCCTGCTTCTCGAAGGCGATGACCAGACCGCGAGGTGGAGCGCCCTGGCCGGCGCCTGGGCGTCCAAGGCCGAGGAGCCGTTCTACGCGTTCAACGACATGCACGCGGTGATGTCCTTCGTCGGCGCCGGCCGCTTCGGCGACGCCGACCGGCTGATCGCCGACCGCGAGGCCTACCTGGCCGCTCCCCTGCCCGACGTCACCAACCAGGCGATGACCGCACGCGTCGGCCTTCCGGTCTGCCGCGCTCTGGTGGCCTTCGGCCGCGGCGACCACAGCGCCGCCGTCGACCTCCTCGCTCCCATCAGGCACCAGGTCAACGAATTCGCGCCGCCGCACGTGTCGCGCCGGATGGAGCCCAGCCTGCGGGCCATGGC
>NZ_JBEZJP010000079.1:19418-24737 GCF_040653175.1 Actinomadura sp. NPDC048032 | reverse complement strand
TGGCCACCACCCGCGCGTCGCCGACCAGGTCGCGCACCGTCTCGAGATCGTCGAGGTCGGCGGCGGCCGGGTCGATCCGGCGGATCCGCCGGACGAACGCGCCCGTGTCAGGCGTCATGGGTGCTCCTGGAAGGCGGCGGGGGTCCGGGCTAGCCGTGGAAGTACCACTGCTCCGGCGAGTACAGGAAGCTGAGCAGGGCGTTGAACGACGACGGCGGGCCGGACAGGCTGTCCTTCCACACGACCAGGGTGTGCGGGGTCGGGAGGAAGAGCACGGGCAGATCCTTCGCGAGGCTGGTCACCTCGGCCGAGAGGACCTTCGCGTCCGCTCCGAACGTCGAGGCGTCGATCAGCTTGTCCGCCTCGGCGTTCCGGTAGCTGCCCAGGTTGAAGCTGCCCTCCGTGTTGAACACCGTGTTGCTGCTCGGGTACCCGGCCGCGAGGTACAGCGATCCGTTGTCCTGCATCGCCCACTCGTTCTTCTTGGCGGGCGCGAAGGTGTTGCCGTAGTTGGAGTACATGTAGTTCAGCGCCTTGGTCACGATCTTGACCTTGATGCCGAGCTTCTTGGCCGCCGACGCGAACGCGACGTCGCGGGCGCCGACGTAGGCCGGGGTGTTCGCGGAGGCCAGGGTGAAGCCGATCGTCTGGCCCCGCGGGATGCCGGCGCCGCACTCGCCCGTCCCGGTGCCGGGGCGCGCGCAGGTCGTGGAGCCGTCCGGCACGACCTTCCAGCCGTTGTCGGTGAGCAGCTTCTCGGCGGCGGCGGGGTCGTGCGGGTAGGGCGGGTCGTCGCCGAACTCGGGCGGGTAGGGGGAACCGCTGCCCGCCGTGGTGTAGTTCAGGGAGCCGGCGCCGTTGTAGATGCCCCGGCTGGCGATGTAGCCCTGCTGGTCGATCAGGCGCTGCAGGGCCTGCCGGGCGTAGGCCTGCGCGATGACCTTGTCGAAGTTGTCGACGGTGTTCTTGAAGTTGATGGTCAGCGAGTCGAACCGGGCGGGCGCGGGGGCGCCGTAGACGTTGTACCCCTTCGCCTTCAGCGCCTTGATCTGGGTGATGAAGCCGGAGTCCAGCGTGCCGACGGTCAGGTTGCCGGCCTTGAACTGGTTGAGCACCGCGGCGGCGGAGGTGAACGCCTTGAAGTCGATCTGGTCGAGCCGCGACTTGACCGGGCCGCTGTAGGACTTGTTGGCCACCAGGGAGAACGAACCGGTCGTCGGGTCGAAGGCCTTGAGGCGGTACGGTCCGTTGACCACCTGCCAGAGCGGGTTACTGGCGAACGTGGACTGGGACCCGGACTCCTTCGTGAGGTACTTGTAGATCGCCGTCGCGTTCTTCGGCTTCGTGTAGTCCAGGTGCGGCCCTCCTGTGCGGGCGATGTTCCACTCCTTGGACGGCATCACGTACAGCAGCGTCAGCATGGAGAGGAGGTACGACGGGTTGTACGCGGTCTCCAGCTTGAGGGTGAGCGTGTCCGGCGCGGCGGCCTCCGCCGTGACCCCGTCGGGGAACTGGCCCGGGGTGTAGAAGCTCCAGTTGGCCGGGCTGTCCGCGAGCGCGGCCTTGAGCAGGGCGAGGGAGAAGACGACGTCCTCGGCCGTGACCGGAGCGCCGTTGGACCACGTGTAGTCCTTCATCTTGATGGTCACGGTCTTGCGGTCGGGGCTGTAGGCGGGGGCCTCGGCCAGGCTCGACCCGGCGTCCACGATCTTGTCGCCCTCACCACTGGGCCGGTAGAGGGAACGCCACATCAGCCCGCGGCCGATGACGGTCCCGTTTGCGGACGCGGGCGGGTAGGGGTAGATGAAGTTGGGGCTGAGACCCGGCGTCAACGCGACCGTCGCCGTCCCGCCGTTCTTGGGGCTGCCCGCCTGCTTCGGCAGCGTGTCGTATTCGCGGGCGTTGTCCTTCGTCGCGCCGGCGCCGCCGGCGCATGCCGCGGCGAACACGGCGACCGACGCGGCGAGCGCCACGGTGAGGCGTCCTCGCCGCCGGCCAGACCTTTGCGTCATTGATGGCTCCCTACATGTCGGGTGGAGATGCGCGGAGGGATGGGGGACGCCAGGACGGTGCGTGTCGGGGCCTCCGCAGCGTGGGTCGAAGATGCACCACCGGCGTCGGCCAGGGTTCGGTCGGCCCGACGATTTCTCGGCCCCGTGTCCGTCGCGGCGCACAGATCGGGCTTCACGCCGTCCTTCACGCCGTCTTTCAGTCGGTCCTTTTCCCGACCGCATTGCGAAGCGCGTCCGCGAGCAGGTTGAGCATCAGCACCGTGAGGATGATGCAGCCGCCGACGGGGTAGATCAGCCACCAGTAGCCGGCGGAGATGTAGGTGACGCCGCTGGCGAGCTGGCTGCCCCAGTCCGCGGTGGGATAGGTCAGGCCGAAGCCCAGGAATCCCAGGGCGGCGACGACGAGGATCGCGTCGGCGACCTGGAAGGTGATGTTGACGATGATCACGCCGAGCGCGTTCGGGACCAGATGCGTGAGGATCAGCCGCCGGCGGGACGAGCCCATCACCTGTGCTGCCAGAACGAACTCCCGTACCCGCAGCGTCAGGACCTCCCCGCGGACCAGGCGGGCCGAGATGAGCCAGGAGAACCCTCCGATGACCAGGCTCAGCGACAGGGCGTTCGCATGGAACCGGGCCGACAGGATCAGCACGAAGAACAGGAAGGGCACCGACAGCAGGACGTCGACCAGCCGCATCAGGAACCCGTCGACCACTCCCCCGGCGAGTCCGGCGACGGCGCCGTAGACGGTGCCGATCGTGGTCGCGAAGATCGCGGCGAGCAGCCCGATCTGCAGGGACACCCGTCCGCCCTCCATCAGCCGTCCGAGCACGTCGAACCCGTTGGTGTCCGTCCCGAGCGGATGTCCCGGGCCGGGGGGCAGGGCCGCGTTGACCAGGTCCACGGTGGTCTGGTCGGTGGGGTGGAACAGCGGGCCGAGGAAGCAGAACCCGGCGAGGAGCGCCAGGAGCAGCCCGCCGGTGAGACCGAGCGGGTTCCGTCGCAGCCGGCGCAGCACCGACCGCATCGAGACCGGGGTCCCCGCCGTCGTGCTCTCGGGCTCTGTCGCGGCGTCCGTCGCAGTGGTCATGGCGTCCACGTCTCGTGAGGTCACTTTCTCAGCTCGATCCGCCGGTCGGCCGCCGCGACCACGAGGTCGGCGACGAAGTTGCCGGCCACGGTCAGGACGCCGCCGATGAGGGTGTAGGCGAGGAGCACCGGGTAGTCCTCGCGTTGCAGGCTGTTGAGGAACAGCAGGCCGAGGCCGGGGTAGTTGAAGAGCGACTCGACGATCAGGTTGCCCGCCAGGAGCGCGGGGACGAGCGTGCCGACCAGCGTGATCAGCGGCAGGCAGGCGTTGCGCAGCAGATGGCGCGTAAGGATCAATCGCTCGGGGAGTCCCTTGGCCCGCGCGACCCTGATGTAGTCCTGGCCGAGCTGGTCCAGGGCCGAGGAGCGCTGGTACTGGGAGAAGATCGCGACGCTGGTGGCGGCGAGCGTGATGACGGGAAGCGCCATCGCCCGCGGATCGGTGAACACCACCCAGGGGGAGTGCGACTGGGACGCCTCGGCCGGGAAGACGGGCAGGGACTGGCTGAAGACGGCGATCAGCATCAGCCCGAGCAGGAACGACGGCGTCGCGTACAGCACGTACGACGCCGCCGTGGCGACCCGATCGATGACGCCGTTGCGCCTGACGGCCTGCAGGATGCCGAGCGGGACGGCGATCAGGAGCGCCAGGACGAGGCCGGCCAGCGAGAGCATCGCGCTGCGGCCGACGTTCCGCTGCAGCAGAGTCCCGACGTCCGCGTTCAGCTTGTACGACCTCCCCAGGTCTCCGTGCAGGAGCTGACCGAGGTAGCTGAGGTACTGCATGACGACCGGGCGGTCGAACCCGTGCGACCGGTTGAAGTCCGAGACCGCCTCGGGCGAGGCGCGCTGGCCCAGGACGACGCGCCCCGGGCTGTCGGAGACGAGGTGCAGGAGGAAGAACACGACCGCGGAGATCCCGAGCAGGACGAGGAGCGAGATCGCCACGCGCCGGACCACGTACCAAGTCATCTGTGCGAATCCCCTTTCGGCGAGGTCTGCGAGCGCGTCTCCGCTGGTGCGAACCGGTGGCGGATCATCGGGTCGTCAGCTCCGCGGGCTGCTGCAACGGGTGGTGGCAGGCGACCTGGTGCGTGTCGGTGACCGGCTCCAGGAGGGGCTCCGTCTCCGCGCACAGATCGGTCGCCAGCGCGCACCGGGTGCGGAACCGGCAGCCGCTCGGCGGGTCGATGGGGCTCGGCAGCTCGCCGCGCGCCCGCGCGCCCGAAGGCGCTCCTGGAGGCGCCTCCGGGCGCGCCTCCAGGACCGCCGCGAGCAGCCCCGCGGTGTAGGGATGCGCGGCGGCGCCGTACACCTCCTCGGTGGTCCCGGTCTCGACCAGCTTGCCCAGGTACATGACTCCGACCCGGTCGGCCAGGTACCGCACGACCGCGAGGTCATGGGAGATCACCACGCTGCTGAGCCCGCGCTCGATCTGGACGCGGCGCATGAGGTTGAGGACCTGGGAGCGGATGGAGACGTCCAGCGCGCTGACCGGCTCGTCGGCGACCAGCACCTTCGGGTCCAGGGCGAGCGCGCGGGCCAGGCCCACGCGCTGCCGTTGCCCTCCGGAGAGTTCGTGGGGGTAGCGCTCCATGACGCTCGCGGGCAGGCCCACGTCCCGCAGCAGCTCGCGAGCGCGAGCGGTCCTCTCGGCGCGCCTGCCGACGCCCTGGATCGCCAGGGGTTCGCGCAGGATCCTGCCGATGCGCATCCGGGGGTCGAGGGAGGCGTTCGAGTCCTGGAACATCATCTGCAGCTGGGTGCGGCGCGGCCCGAGGGCCCGTGCGCTCAGCCCGGTGACCGGCTCGCCATCGAAGATCACCTCACCGGAGGTGGGCCGGTCCAGGGCCACGAGCATCCTGCCCAGGGAGGACTTGCCGCAGCCCGACTCTCCGACGAGGCCGAACGTCTCGCCGACCGCCACGTCGAAGCTCACGCCGGAGACCGCCTTCACGGTCCGGCGGCCGCCGAAGAGACCGCCGCCGCCCGCCGGGTGCTCGCGCCTCAGGTCGACGACGCGCAGCCGCGGCGCGGCCCCCGGCTCGGGGAGGGACTCCGGCGGAGCGGCGAACCGGGCGCGGGCCCTGGCCGCCGGACCGGAGGGCGGATGCCAGCACGCATGGGCATGTCCGTCCTCCTCCACCGACGGCGCCGGCCGCTCCTCGCGGCAGCGGTCCGTCGCGGCGTCACAGCGCGGCGCGAAGGGGCAGCCCGC
>NZ_JBEZJP010000079.1:0-19408 GCF_040653175.1 Actinomadura sp. NPDC048032 | reverse complement strand
GTCGGCGCGGGTGGTGAACCATTCGGGGTGTTGTGTCACCCAGGGGTGGTCGGGGGAGCATTGCAGGGCCAGGTCCAGGGCGACTTCCAGGCAGCCCGCCTGGGCCGCGGTCAGGTCCGGCGGCGCGCCCGCGATGCTGAACAGCTCTTCCCGCCGGTCCTGGGTCAGCGAGGGGATCGAGGACAGCAGCGCGTGCGTGTAGCGATGCCGCGTCCGCCGGAACAGCGCGCGGGTCGGCCCGGACTCGGCCATGCGCCCGCCGTACATCACCCCGACGCGGTCGGCGTGCCGGGCGATCACCCCCATGTCGTGCGTGATGAGGATCATCGACATGCCCAGCCGGGACCTGAGGTCGTCGAGGAGATCGAGGATCTCCGCCTGGATCGTGACGTCGAGCGCCGTCGTCGGCTCGTCGGCGATGACGACCCGCGGCTCGCAGACCAGCGCCATCGCGATCATCACGCGTTGCCGCATGCCGCCCGAGAGCCGGTGCGGATGGTCGTCCATCAGCTCGGCCGGCCGCGGCAGCCCGACCAGGGCGAGCATCTCCTCGGCCCTCCCGCGCGCGGCCCGCTTCGACGCGCCGTGGTGCAGGCGCACCGGTTCGGCGACCTGCTCCCCGATGCGCCGGGTCGGGTTCAACGCGGTCATCGAGTCCTGGAACACCATCGCGACGTCGTTGCCGCGAACGGCCCGGTACCGCGCCGCGGGAAGCCCGACGAGCTCCTCGCCGCCCAGGTCGATCGACCCGCTGGTCACCCGGCCCCCGGGCGGCAGCATGCCCATGACCGCGAGACCGGTCATGGACTTGCCGGACCCGGTCTCGCCGACGATCCCCAGGGTCTCCCCGCGGTTCAGGACCAGGTCGACGTCCGAGACGGGCCGGACGACCCTTTCGCCGCGCCGGATCTCGACCGACAGATCCCGGATCGTCAGTACGCGATCGGCGTTCGCGGGCCCACGCGCGTTCTCGGAGCCATCGGTCGTGTGCGCGGCAGCGCTCTCCTTAGCCACCCGACGATACTGGGACGCAAACCCCTGGCGGCGTTTGTTGCGCGCATCGAACATTCAGGCCCGCGTTCGTCCATCCGCACGAACTGATCACCGCCGTGAGGGCGGCTGGGAGCATACGGAACCGACCGAGCCGGACGCATCCGCATGCGCCCTCCACGCGCAGGGCTCAGGCGGTGGCGACGGCGGCGGGCCGGCCGAGCTCGGTTCGCAGCAGCCGCCGCACGTTCTCGCCGAGGACCGCGACGATGGCGTCCTCCGGCCAGCCACGGCGTTGCAGTGCCTCGGTGACCAGCGGCATCCCCGCCGGCCCCTCCAGGCCGGGCAGGTACGCGTCGGCGGGCACCCCCTCGACGAAGGCGCGCTCGCAGCACGGTGGAGTGGTGTCGGCGAGCACCTCCTTGACGAAGTCGGGGCCGAGGCCGACGTGCGCGACGCCCGCCACGCCGGCGACGTGCTCCAGGTGGTCGATCAACCGGTCGATCGAGTGGTCGTCCTCGTGGAGGAACGGAGCGAAGAAGTTGACGCACACGAGGCCGCCGCCCGCGGCGATGCCCCGGATCTGCTCGTCGGTGAGGTTGCGGTGGTGGTCGAGGAGCGCCCGCGCGGAGGAGTGCGTCGCGATCACCGGCCGCGAGGCCAGCTCCAGGACGTGCCCGACGCCGGCGGCGCCGAGGTGGCTGACGTCGAAGAGCATGCCGATGCGCTCCATCTCGGCCAAGGCCGCGACCCCGGCGCGGGTGAGCCGGCCACCGGTCCGGTCCTCCCCGCTGCCGTCGGCCAGTGCCGTGCGGCCGAAGTGCGCCAGGGACGCGATCCTGACGCCCAGCCGGAACAGGGTCTCCAGCAGCTCGACGTCCTCGCCCACGCCGGGAGCGCTCTCCAGCGCCAGGATCAGGGCGATCCGGTCCTCCGCGAGGACGCCGTCGACCTGCGCGCCGTCGCGGCACAACGCGACCTCGTCGCCGTTGCCGGCCGCGAGCCGGTGCGCAGCCTCGATCATGCGGAGCGTCCGGCGCAGCGCGCCCTCGGGGCGGAACGGGTCCTCGATGAACACCGGCAGCGTCACCAGGTTCACCCCGCCGGACCGCAACTGCGGCAGCCAGCGCTCCCGGAAGAACTCCGCCCAGCGGTCGACCGGCCTGGCGACCACCGCGCACAGCAGGTCGTTGTGCATGTCGGCGACGAAAGCGCGCCGGTGCAGGCCGTTCACGCCGGCACGCGCCGGTCGGCTCGGCCGTTGTGCAGATACATCGCGTGCCCCTTGCCGTCGTCGCCGAGGAAGGCGAGCGGGGCGCGGACGCCGCGCTCGGGCTCGACCGGGAGCAGCGCATCGCCGCGCCAGGCGACCAGTTCCGTCCGGTACGGCGCGTCGTCCAGCTCGGCGGTGATCCCGGTGGGGACGCGCTCCAACCAGAGCCGCCCCTCCTCGTCCTGGCTCACCGTGGTCTCACTGGTACTCGACGTGTAGGTGCCGACGTAGCGGGACGCGTCCAGCGGAGGCGCGGATGGATCGGGCGTCGGCTGCCCCGGCGGTTCGACACCGCCGAGCTCCCGGAGCACACGACCCACGATCTCGGTGTACACCCGCCGCGGCGAGCCGCCGTTGGTGACGATCGCCACCGCCACGTCGCGCCCCGGCACCACGCGCAGGAACGCCGACTGGCCGATGGTGTTGCCGTCGTGGCCGAAGACCCGGCCGCCCGGGAGGTCGAAGAGCTCCCACCCCAGGCCCCAGGCAGTGCCCTGGTCGATGTCGGGCAGTCCGACCTGGGGCTGCTGCATGGCCCTGACGCTCGCGGGGCTCAGCACGGAGCCGCCGTCCGGGCCGAGCCCTCCGGCGAGATGCATGCGGGCGAAGGCCAGCAGGTCGCGAGGGCGCATCGCCAGCATCGACCCGGCCGGCGCGTTCGAGCGCGCCAGCGTCCAGACCCGGGCCGGCCCGAGCGGGCCGCCCGGCGTCTGCTCGACGTGTCCCACCGCCGCTCGGTGAATGATCGCCTCGTAGGGGTCGTTCGCGGCGTGGGTCAGGCCCAGCGGCACGAACAGGTGCGTCCTGATGCAGGCGTCGAACGGCTTCCCGCGAACGACCTCGACGATCCGGCCGAGGACGCAGTAGGCGGCGTTGTTGTACGAGAACATCTCGCCGGGCTCGAACAGCTGCGGCACCTCGTGCAGGACGCCCAGGTACTTCTCGACGCAGTCATCGCCCTTGCCCGTGTCGGTGAAGATGTCGCCCTCGAAACCCGCGACATGGCACATCAACTGACGCACGGTGATCCGCTCCGCCGCGCGCTCGTCGGCGATACGGAACTCGGGGAGGTAGGTCCGCACCGGAGCGTCGAGCTCCAGCTCGCCCTCGTCGACCAGCTGCATGGCCAGCGTCGCGGTCAGCACCTTCGTGATCGAGCCGATCTGGAACAGGGAGTCGACCGTCGCCTCGACGCCGGTGGCCGTGTTCAGCACCCCGGCGGCGGCGTCGACCGTCTCGCCGCCCGCGCAGACCGCCACCGCCGCCCCGGGCACCCGGTTCTCGGCGAGCAGGTCCGCCAACCGGTGTCGCAGCCACGCACCGATCTCGTCCAGTTTCGACACTGGTGTCCTCCCCGCTCGACTCCGGACGAGCATAGGGCCGGCGGGACCGGCGCTCTTCGTTCGCCGCCACCACGAGCGGCGCACCGGTTCGTGGGCACGGCCAAGCCCCCTGCGAGCCCCGGAGCAGAACAATGGCCGGAAAGGGCGGGGTACGGGCTTGGCGGCCTCCCCGGACGCCGTCTCCGTACTGAGCACGGATGTGCGTTCTGCCGGGACCCTGTCGGATGGGAGGCAAGGACACCCGAGAGTTCGAGGTGAGGCAATGAGCAGTTCCGTCCGGCAGCTGGTGACCCGCGCGCGAGACGAGGTGCGCAACATGTCGGTGCCGGAGGTCGCCGACGCGCTGGAAGGCGGCGGGGTGACGCTGGTCGATCTCCGCGAGCCCGACGAGGTCCGGCGCGAGGGCGCCATCCCGGGCGCGGTTCCGGCGCCCCGCGGAATGCTGGAGTTCTGGGCGGACCCCGCCAGCCCGTACCACCGCGAGGAGTTCGTCCCCTCCGCGCGGACGATCCTCTACTGCGCCTCCGGCGGCAGGTCGGCGCTGGCCGCGCAGACGCTGCAGGAGCTCGGCTACACCGACGTCGCGCATCTCGACGGCGGGCTGGCCGCCTGGAAGGAGCAGGGCCGGCCGGTCACCTTCGAGGCGGGACAGCGGTGAACGCGGCCGGCTTCCTCGCCGCCCCTCCCCTGACCGACGAGGCGCTGCGCATGTTCGACGAGGACATCGCCGACACCGGCCACGTCATGAACAACTCCAGGCTGTGGGCCCACCGGCCCGGTCTCGCCGCCGGGCTCTCCGAGCTGCTCGGGGAGGCCGGCGCGGCAGCCGGGCTCGACTTCCGCACGCGCGGAGTCCTCATCGCCGCGTGCGCTTCGGCCGCCGGCGACTCCTACTGCGCGCTGGCCTGGGGCTCCCGGCTGGCGGAGGCGAGCGACGCGGACACGGCCGCCGCCGTGCTCCGCGGCGCCGACACCGGGCTGACCGCCCGGGAACGGGCCTTGGCCGGTTGGGCGCGGAAGGTCGCCCGCAGGCCCCACGGAACCGTCGCGGAAGACGTCCAGGAGTTGCGCGACGCCGGCTGGGACGATGCCCGGATATTCGCGATCACGGTGTTGGCGGCCTTGCGCATCGCGTTCTCGGCCGTCAACGGCGCACTCGGCGCACGTCCGGACGCCGCCTTCCGCGCCACCGCTCCCCCGGCCGTCCTCGACGCCGTGGACTATGGCCGTCCGATCGAGGACGAGACCTCGAAGCTCGGCTGACCGGAGCGTTCACAGCGAGCGCAGCGCGGTGAGCGGGGTGCTCCGGCCGGTGGCGAGGGCCATGGCGAGGCCGTCGGGCCCGAGGCGTTCGCGGAGGGCGGCCCGGAGCGGCGGCTCCGGGCTTTCGAGAGGCGCCGGGACGAGGTTCTCGGCGGCGCCCAGCAGGACCGCGGCGCGGTCGGGCCGCCCGGTCGCGTGGTCGGCGCCGGCGAGCAGGAGCAGGCTCGTCACGAGCACGTTCCGGTCGCCGAGACCGACAGCGATCTCCAGGGCCTCGGCGAGGCGCCGCCGGGCCCGCCGGTGGTCTCCGGCGGCCGCCGCGGCGCCGCCGAGGCCGTGGAGGCACCGTGCCGCGCAGCGCAGGTCGCCGATCTGACGGAACTCGGAGAGCAACCGGACGAACCGGGGTTCGGCGGCGGCGTGGTCCTCGCGCGCCTGGTCGAGGCGGGCGAGCGCGACCTCGGCGTGCAGGCGCTCGTGCTCGTTGCCGCTGGTCCCTGCCAGCCGGCCGGCCTCGGCCAGCCAGGTCGCGGCCTCGTCGAGACGGACGCGGTCCTCGATCGCGACATTGGCCATGTGGAAGAGGCAGTTGGAGCGCTTGACCGGGTTGTGGAGGCGATCGAAGAGGTCGGCGGCATCCGCCAGCCGGGCCAGGGCGGCCGGGGCGTCCGGCACGGACAGCCCGAGGCGGAACAGCGCCAGCGCGCGATGCCAGTCGTCGCCCAGCCGCTCGAAAAGGGAGACGGCCCGTTCGAGGACCCCGACCTCGCTGCCCCGCGCCACCACCGCCGCCCTCGCCGTCCAGCCGAGGCCGAGCAGGGCCAGCGCCCGGTCCTGCGCCGAGGCGCTCTCGGCACGCTCATAAGCCTGCTCGGCGAACCCCCGCGCCCGTTCGGTGTCCTGGTAGTCGAGCAGGATCGCGCAGGTGATCGCGGCTCGGACGCCCAGCGAGCCTCGCGGAAGGGGATGTGCGAGCAGCGTGTCGAGCCAGTCGAAGAGCTCGCCGCGGGCGCCGAGCACCTCCCAACCGGTGCAGATCCCGGCGAGGAACTCCCACGCGAGCGTCGTGTCCTGCCGCTGGAGAGCCCATCGCATCCCGGCCCGCAGGTCCGCCCAGTGGCGCCCGAACCAGCGGAGCGCGGCGGCCTGGTCGCGCCCGCAGAGGTCGGTCAGCGCGGCCACCCCCTGCCCCAGGTGGTGACGGGCGTGCTGTTCCCGTGCCCGATCGGCCGTCCCGCTCGCCTCGAGTCGCCGGTGCGCGAACTGGCGGACGCTGTCGAGCAGGCAGTACTCGGTCCTCTCGTCCTGCCGCCGGCGCGAGATCAACGAGCGGTCGAGGAGGCGCGGGAAGACCTGGACGAGGGCGGCCCCGCTCAGCGGCGGGTAGCCGAGGATCCGGGTCGCGGTGTCGTAGTCGAACGTGGCCGGAAACACCGAGCAGCGTTCGAACAGCACCCGCTCCTCGCCGCTCAGGAGCTCGTAGCTCCAGTTCAGCGCCTCCTCCAGGGTGCGGTGCCGGGCCGGTGCCCCGCGCGCCCCGTCGGTCAGCAGCGCGAACCGGTCGTCGAGCCGGGCCCGCAGCTCCGCCGCGGAGAACACGCGGGTCCGGGCGGCCGCGAGCTCGATCGCCAGCGGCAGGCCGTCCAGCCGGCGGCAGATCACCGCCACGTGCCGGGCGTTCTCCGAGGTGACCTCGAAACCGGGGGACACCGCGGCGGCGCGGTCGGCGAACAGCCGCGCGGACGCCGCGCTCAGCACGGCCGCCGGGTCGTCGCCCTCTTCGGGGACCGGCAGCGGCGGGATCTCGTACACGACCTCCCCCGCCACCCGCAGCGGCCCGTGGCTGGTGGCCAGCACGTGAAGGCCGCGGGTGGTGGCCAGCAGATCCGCGAGCAACGCCGCCGCGCCGTCGGCCACGTGCTCGCAGTTGTCGACGAGGAGCCAGTGCCGCCCCTTCGCGAGCGCGGCACGGATCTGGGCGCGCGAGCCGTCGCCCTCCCCGGCGAGGAGTCCGAGCGCGTCGGCGAACTCCCGTTCCGCGCTCCGGCCGGGCGCGGCGCGGGCGAAGTCGACTAGGACCGCGGGCGGCAGTGCGGTCGCCAGGTCCGCCAGCCGCAGCGCGAGCCGGGTCTTGCCGGTCCCGGCGGGCCCCGTCAGCGTCAGCAGCCGGTGGGAGCCGACGAGCCGGCGCAGGTCGTCGATCTCCCGGTCCCGTCCGACGAACGAGGACAGCGGCCTGGGCAGGGCGGCGGCGTCCCGGAGCGCCTTCAGCCGCTCCGCCGCCTCGACCAGGATCAGCCGGTTCGGCGAGGCTCGCCGGTCCGGGCCGCCGAGCTTGCGGAGGAGGGCCGACACGTGGCTCTCCACGGTCCGCTCCGACACGTGCAGGACGGCGGCGATCTCCTGGTTGTGCAGGCGGTCCCCGACGAGCCAGAAGATCTCCAGCTCGCGGGGCGTCACCCCCGCCGCCCGCAGCTCGTCCGGAAAGACGTCCGATCCCACCCCTGGAGTATCCCGTCATCGGCGGACGAGTCCACCCGGGGATCACGGCACGTTCAGCGGTCGGTGACGATGAGCAGGCGCGGGCTCTGGTTCAGGCGGCGGGCTCCGACGTCGGTGCAGACGACGACGTCCTCGATCCGCGCGCCGTACAGTCCCGGAAGGTAGATGGCGGGCTGGACGGACACGGTCATGCCGGGCTCGATGACGGTCCGGTCCTCCGACGTCAGGTAGGGCGGCTCGAACTGGTCGAGCCCGACCCCGTGGCCCGTCCGATGGACGAAGAACAGCCCGTATCCGCTGGCCGCGATGGCGGCGCGGCAGACCTCGTCGATCTCGGCGGCGGTGACGCCGGGGCGCACCGCCTCGCAGGCGGCGCTGTGGACGGCGAGCACGACGGAGTACATGGCCTCGAAGTCCTCGGGCGGCTCGGCGACGACGAACATCCGGGTGATGTCGGAGCAGTAGCCCTCGTGCCGTCCCCCGATGTTGACCAGCACCGCGTCGCCCGGGTTGATCACCCGTTCGGTGGGCCGGTGGTAGGGCGCGGCGGAGTGCTCCCCCGCCGCGACCGTGACGAGCGTGACCTCGTCGTGGCCGGTCTCCAGCAGAAGCAGGCGCAGCAGCCGCGCCATCTCCCGTTCGGTGGCGCCGGACCAGCGGAGTTCGGAGGCCATCGCCACGGCGCGGTCGGCGGCGACGGCCGCGCGCTCCATGGCCGCGATCTCCGCGGCGGACTTGCGCATCCGGAGCGGGGCGATGAGCGGCTCGGCCGAGGCGAACAGGGTCTGCGGGCCCAGCCGCTCCTGGATGGACAGCAGCTCATGCGCGGGCATCTGGGGATCGATGGCGACCCGCGCGCCCACCGGGATCAGGGGCGAGGCGTCGGGCACGTGCTCGGGCGGGCCGTCCGGCGTGATGACGAGGAAGCCGTGCGGCGCCGGGCCGGCCAGGTACCGCAGGTTCGAGGAGGGCCGCAGGACGAGCACGTCCACGCCGTGCTCGATCATGCGGGCCCGCACCCGCTCCACGCGATCGTCGCTCATTCCGGCGCCGAGTCGTAGAGCCAGCAGGCCACCCCGCGTTCCTGCACCGGCTCACGCTTCGAGCAGATCTCCATGGCGTGGGGACAGCGCGGGTGGAAGCGGCACCCGGACGGCGGCGACGCCGGGTCCGGCACGTCGCCGGGCAGCTCGGCGGGGAGCGTGCCCGCCCCGTCCGGCGCGGGGATGGCGGCGAGCAGGGCCCGGGTGTAGGGGTGCTGCGGGTCGGCCCAGACCTCGGCGGTCCGGCCGATCTCGACGATCTTGCCCAGATACATGACCGCGATCCGGTCGGCGATCATCCGGACGACCGACAGGTCGTGGCTGATGAAGAGCAGCCCCGCCCCCGACTCCACGGTCAGTGCCCGCATCAGCCCCGCGACCTGCGCCTGCGCGGAGGCGTCCAGCGCGGAGATCGGCTCGTCGCCGATCAGCAGGGAGGGCTGGGCGGCCAGGGCGCGGGCGATGGCGATGCGCTGCCGCTGCCCGCCGGAGAACTCGTGCGGGTAGCGGGCGGCCATGTCGGCCGACAGCCCGACCCGTTCCAGCAGCTCGCCCGGGGTCGGGCCGCCGCGGCGGCCGTCGGCGATCTGGCCGCCGACCCGGCGGCGGGGGTTCAGCGACGCGAACGGATCCTGGAAGACCATCTGGATGCGGGTCAGCGCGGGGTCGCGGCGGCGCAGGCCGAGCGGCGTCACCGGGCGGCCCTCGAAGCCGATGGAGCCGCCGGACGGGCGGATGATCCCGCAGATGGCGCGGGCCAGCGTGGACTTCCCGCAGCCCGACTCGCCTACGAGGCCGACGACCTCCCCGGGCGCGACGGTCAGGTCGACGCCCGCCACCGCCCGCACCGGGGGCCGGTCCGGGCTGCGGTGGTCCACCACCAGGTTCTCGACGGACAGCAGCGAGGTGTCGGGCGCCGGCTCGGCGCCGTCCGGCAGTCTCATGAGGTGCTCCGCTCCGGCAGGGCGTCCAGCAGCATTCGGGTGTACTCGTCGGCGGGCTCGCGCATGACCTGGGCGCGCGCGCCGGTCTCGACCAGCAGGCCCGCCCGCATCACGCTGATCGTGTCGGCCACCGCGGACATGACGCCGAGGTCGTGGGTGACCAGCAGGACGGCGAGCCCGAGCTCGTCGCACAGGCCGCGCAGGAGGCGCAGGACGCCGGCCTGGACGGTCACGTCGAGCGCGGTGGTCGGCTCGTCGGCGATCAGGACCTTGGGGTCGCAGGCCAGCGCGGCCGCGATCGCGATGCGCTGGCGCATGCCGCCGGAGAACTGGTGCGGGTACCGCCGGAAGGCGCCGTCGGCGTCCGGGATGCGCACCCTCGTCAGCAGTTCGACCGCGCGGCGGCGCGCCTCGGCCTTATCCAGCTTCAGATGGTGGCGCATGTGGTCGGTGAGCTGGCGGCCGATCGTGAGCATGGGGTGCAGGCTCGTCGACTGGTCCTGGAAGACCATGCCGATCTCGCTGCCGCGCAGCGCGTTCATCTTCTTGGACGGCAGGGACAGCAGGTCGGTCCCGTCGAACAGGATCCGCCCGCCGGTGCGCGCGCCGTGCGGAAGCAGTCCCATGACCGCCATCCCGGTCATGGTCTTCCCGGAGCCGCTCTCGCCCGCGAGCCCGTGGATCCGGCCCGGCTCCAGGGCGAGGTCGATCCCCCGGATGATCTGCCGTCCCCCCAGCTCGACGGTGAGCCCCTCGATGTTCAGCAAGGTCACAGCGCCCGCTCCTTGATCGCCCGTGCGGTCCGCGGGTCGAGTGCGTCGCGCATCGTGTCACCGAGGAAGTTGAAGGCCAGCACCACCGTCAGGATGGCGAGGCCGGGGAACACGCCGACCCACCACTTGTCGAACACGTGCGTGGCCGACGCCACCATGGAGCCCCACTCGGCGGTGGGCGGCTTGGCGCCGAGCCCCAGGAACGACAGCCCCGACAGCAGCAGGAGCTGGGTGCCGATGTCGAGGGTGGCCAGCACCAGGACGGGGCCGGTCACGTTCGGCAGCACGTCGGTGCGCAGCGAGCGCCACGCGGAGAACCCGAGCAGCCGCCCGCTGATCACGAACTCGCGGGACCGGATGCCGAGCACCAGGCCGCGGGTGACCCGGGCGTACGCGGGCCAGGACACGACGAGCACGGCCAGCACCGCGTTGCGCAGGCTCGCGCCGAGCGAGGCCGCCACGGCCATCGCGAGGATGACGGTGGGGAACGCGAACACCAGGTCCGCCACCCGCATGATCGTCTCGTCCAGCCAGCGGCCGAAGTAGCCGGCGCACGCCCCCAGCAGCCCGCCGATGACGACGGACATCGCCACCAGCAGCAGCGTGAGCGGGATGGACAGGCGCGCGCCGAACAGCACCCGGCTGAGGACGTCGCGGCCGAGTTCGTCGGTGCCGAACCAGTGCGCTCCGCTCGGCGCCTGGAGCCGCGGGAACTCCTGGCTCAGCGGGTCGTGCGGCGCGAGCAGCGGCGCGGCGAGCACCACGACCAGCCATGCCGCCGCGACGACGAGGCCGACGACGGCGAGCGGCTTGCGCCACGCCTCCGGCACCCTGCGGCTCACGTGTGCCTCACTCTTGGGTCGATGACGCCGTACAGCATGTCCACCACCAGGTTGACCACCACGTAGATCACGCCCACCACGAGACCGACGCCCATCACGGCGGGCAGGTCGAGGGTGGTCGCGCTCTTGTACGCGTACTCGCCGACGCCGGGCCAGGCGTAGATCGCCTCGACGAGCACGGTGCCGGACAGCAGGCTGCCGAAGGCCAGCCCCGCCACCGTGATGACCGGCACCAGCGCGGAGCGCAGCGTGTACCGGAACAGGACGGTGCCGGCGGGCAGCCCCTTGGCCCGGGCGGCCCGCACGTAGTCCTGGCCGAGCACCTCCAGCACGGCCGACCGCGTGAACCGCGTGAGCAGGCCGATCGTGTACGCGGCGAGCACCAGCGCGGGCAGCACGAGGTGGCCGGCGGCGCTGGCGAACACGTCCCACTGGCCGGCGAGCGCGGCGTCCACCGTGTACAGGCCGGTGGTGTGCGGGGGCGGCGCCATGGCCGGGGAGAGCCTCCCGGAGCCCGGCGCCAGCCCGAACTTGTAGAAGAAGAGGTAGAAGGCCAGCAGCGCCAGCCAGAACGTCGGCACCGAAACGCCCGCCAGGCTGGTCACCCGCAGGAACTGGTCCACGAACCGGTCCCGGCGCAACGCCGCGATCACTCCGAACGCAACGCCGAGCAGGAGCGACACCAGCAGCGCCGAGCCGGCCAGCTCGAACGTCGCGGGGACGAACTCCCGCAGGTCGTCGGCGACCGGCCGGTGGCTCTGCTGCGACTCGCCGAGGTCCCCGCGGACGAGGTTGCCCATGTAGGTCGCGTACTGCACGGGCAGCGGCTTGTCGAGGCCGTGCTCCTCCCGGAACTGCTGGACGATCGCCGGGTTGGCGAGCGCCTGCTGGCCGAGGTTCGCGGTGGCCGGGTCGCCGGGCACCATGTTGGTCAGGATGAAGGTGACCAGGGTGACCCCGACGGCCAGCAGTACGGAGACCGCCAGCCGCCGGGCCAGGAATCGCATCAGCGGATGCCGCGACCACCACCGGGCGCCGGGTGGCCGGCGGCCCTCGGTCGTCCGCTCGTCCGACGGGTGAGGAGACTTCATTTGCTGCCGAGCGCCGCGATCTCGAAGGTCCACACCGGGTTGACCGCGAGGCCCGTCAGCGACCCGGCGGTGACCAGGCGCTGGCTCGGCTGCATCAGCGGCACGATCGGGCCGCGCGCGTTGAGCTGGGTCTGGATCTGGTGGTACTGGGCGAACCGGTCATCGCCGATGGTGCTCGCGGCCTTCGCGCCGGCGTCCTCCAGCGCCTTGTCCGCGCCCTTCTTCCAGCCCGCGCGCTCGCCGATCAGGCCGCCGGGCAGGAAGGCGAGGTAGTTGCTGGCGTCCGGGTAGTCCGGGCTCCACCACCACAGGCCCATCTCCTCCTTGCCGTCGCGGTAGCTCTCCAGCGCGGTCGCGATCGGCGCGGGGGCGAGGTCGACGGTGATGCCGACCTCCTTCAGGTTGGCCTGGATGCGCTCGGCCAGAGGCTGGAAGGACAGGCCGTTGAGGGTGAAGTCGCTGGGGAACTCCAGCTTGACCCTGGGGTTCGTGATCCCGCCGGCGGCGAGCGCCGCCTTGGCGCCGGCGACGTCGCGCTTGGGCGCCTGGCCCGCGGGCAGCGAGCCGTTGATCATGGACGGGACGATCCCGGCCGCCTGCACCGAGCCCTCGCCGGCGAGTTCCAGCAGCCCCGCGTAGTCCACGCCCTTGCTGACGGCCTCGGCGAACCGGGGGTTGGAGGTGATCTTGCTGACGGACGGGTTCCGGTTGGTCAGCAGGAAGAACACGTTGGCGGACGCGCCCTTGACGGTCTGCGTGCCGCCGCCG
Organism: Actinomadura sp. NPDC048032; assembly: GCF_040653175.1. Lineage (NCBI taxonomy): Bacteria > Bacillati > Actinomycetota > Actinomycetes > Streptosporangiales > Thermomonosporaceae > Actinomadura > Actinomadura sp. NPDC048032. Next base: position 6,576 of record NZ_JBEZJP010000079.1, on the reverse strand, counting down.
ATGCCCTGGGCCTGGTCGGCCGTCAGGTCCACCGCGATCTGGCTGTCGCCGCGCTGCACGTTCAGCTTCTGCGTCTGCGACTGGACGTTGCGGAGCACGACCCGCTTGTAGACCGGCTTGGTGGCGCCCCAGTACTTGGGGTTGGCCTTGAGCACGACCGGGGTGGCGGCGTTGAAGGACTCCAGCATGTACGGGCCGGACCCGGCCGACTGGCCGTTCAGGTACTTCTCCGCCTTGTCGCCGGGGCTCGCGGCGCCGCCGTTGGCCTTGACGACCTTGGAGTTGAGGATGCCGAGCGCCGGGTTCGGCAGGATGAACGGCAGCGACGGGTTCGGCTTGGCCGACACCAGCGTGATCGTCCTGTCGTCGGTCTTCTCGACCTTCACGCCGTCGAGCAGGAACGACGGGTTGCCCTTGAGGTCGCGGACCCGGTCGAGCGAGAACACCACGTCGTCGGCGGTGACGGGGCTGCCGTCGGAGAAGACCGCGTCCTGGCGCAGCTTGAGCGTGAGCTTCTTGCCGTCCTTGGACAGCTCGAACGACTCCGCCAGCGCCGGCACCGGCGTGCTGACGTCGGAGCCCTTGAAGCTGAGCAGCGTGTCGTAGAGGGCCCGGTCGATGAGCAGGCCGGTCTGCTCGTACATCCGGCCGGGGTCCGCGGTCTTGAGGTTGAACGAGGTGTCGATGACCAGGGCCTTGCCGCCCCCGTCCGACGAGGACGTTCCGCCCCCGCCCGAGCAGGCGGTCAGGCTGAGTGCTGCGGCCACGAGGACGGGCAGCGCCGCCCGCCGTGTGGTTCCACTCGTGATCGGCATCGTGGCCTCCGGGTCTCGGTCAGGTCCGTTGTCTGCTTCTGGACGACGAAGACCGATAGTGCGAGACTTCCGGCTGAACGTCTACGAGACCACCGAAAGTCAAGATAAAGCGAGAGAAGGAGACGGATCCATGGACAGACCGTCGCACGGACCACCCTCTAAGGGGGGCGAGGCTGGACAGATCCGCACCGAACTGGACGCGATCAACCTCAGGATGCTGGAGGTGCTGCGCCAGGACGGCCGGATCTCCATCGCGGCCCTCGCCCAGCGCGTCGGGATCTCCCGGGCCAACGCCTACATGCGCTTCGAGGCGCTGCGGACCAGCGGTGTGATCAGCAGGTTCACCGTGCAGGTCGACCCGGTCCGCACCGGCCTCGGCATCTGCGCGCTGATCTTCGTCACCGTCCGGCAGCAGATGTGGCCGCAGTTCCGCGCCCAGCTCTCGCTGATGCCCGAGGTCGAGTACTGCGCGATCACCACCGGCCAGCACGACGCGATGATCCAGATCCGGGCCACCGACGTCGCCGCCGTGCACCGGCTGGTCTCCGAGCGCCTGGCCGGCATCCCGGCGGTGAAGGCCACCGAGACGGTGCTCATCCTCGACGAGGTGATCCGCCGCCCGTTCGTGCTGACGTCGGACGGCGCCCCGGCGAAGGCGGAGGCGGAGCCCGGGCCCGGCCCCGTCGCCCTCGGCCGGATGCGCTTCATCCGCGCGGACGCGGGACGGGCCGAGCTCAAAGACCTCCCGTGACGATCTCCTCGCACACGCTGACCTGGGGCGTGTCGTCCCCGTCGAACCGGAACTCCTCCACCAGCCGGATCCGGCCGTCCCGCAGCAGCTCGATCCGGTTCGTGCTGGACCCGGCGACCGGGTCCGCGCTCCGCTTGGTCAGGTGCACGTAGTTCAGCCGGACCTCGGCTCCGCGCCGGGCCCCCACGAACCGGCCGTGGACCACGGTGTCGCCTTCGTAACTTCCCCACACCACGCCGTCGGCCTCCGTGTAGGCGAATCGCGTGGGCGCGTCAGGGTCCACGCGGCTCGCGGTGGAGCTGACCATCGCGAACCGGCGGCCATCCAGATTAAAGAGATCATTCTCGTTCACGGGCTCATCGTGCCGGGTTCCGCGGCTCGCGCAATCGCGCCTGAACGCATCGTCGCGGAACCGCACACCCGATGGACGAACCGTCCGCGAGAGGCGACCGCCACGCCAATCCGTCTCGGACCACCCCATCGGCACCGCACCGTTACCCCGCCGACGACCACGCCCGAGCCAGCCGCGGGCGGGGTGCTCCCGAGCCACTTCGAACGGCCCGTGATGCCGGGTTCTGGCCGTGCCGGGCCTCTGCCGGGCGGTCTCAGGTGCGGACCAAATCGATCTCCCGACTGTCCCTCGTATGGATCTATCGTCGAGACCTCCTTCACCGGCGCGCCCCGCGGAGTTCTCCGGCTCCCCGGCGGCCGGTACGCGCTGGTGGCGTGACGCGGTCATCTACCAGGTCTATGTGCGCAGCTTCGCCGATGCCGACGGGGACGGGGTCGGCGACCTGGCCGGAATCCGCAGCCGGCTCCCCTACCTCGCCGCGCTCGGCGTCGACGCTCTGTGGATCACGCCGTTCTACGAATCGCCGATGGTCGACGGCGGCTACGACGTCACGGACTACCGCTCGGTGGATCCGACGTTCGGCACGCTCGCGGACGCCGTCGAACTGATCGAGGAGGCGCACCGGCTGGGCCTGCGGGTCATCGTCGACATCGTGCCCAACCACACCTCCGACCAGCATGTCTGGTTCCAGGAGGCGCTGGCCGCCGGGGTCTCCGGTCCGGCGCGCGAGCGCTACGTCTTCCGGCCGGGGCGAGGAGCCTCCGGCGAACTGCCGCCCAACGACTGGGAGTCGGTCTTCGGCGGTCCCGCCTGGACCCGGCTGCCCGACGGGCAGTGGTACCTGCACCTGTTCGCTCCGCAGCAGCCCGACCTGAACTGGGAGCACCCGGACGTGCGCGCCGAGTTCGACGATGTCCTGCGATTCTGGCTGGACCTGGGCGCCGACGGATTCCGCATCGACGTGGCGCACGGCATGGTCAAGGCGGCCGGGCTGCCCGACGTCGGCGACGCGCCGCAGTCGCGGCTGCTGGGACGCGGCAAGGTGCCGTACTTCGACCAGGACGGGGTGCACGACATCCATCGAGGCTGGCGGCGGCTGCTCGCCCTCGGCCCCGGGGAGCGGATCGGCGTCGCGGAGGCGTGGGCGCCGTCGCTCGATCGGCTGGCCAACTACGTCCGCCCGGACGAGCTGCACCAGGTGTTCAACTTCGACTACATGAGGACCGACTGGGACGCCGCCGAACTGCGCTCGGTGATCGAGAAGTCGCTGGCCTCGACGGGCCCCGTCGGCGCGCCCACCACCTGGGTGCTGTCCAACCACGACGTCCAGCGGCATGTCACCCGCTATGGCGGCGACGAGCTCGGACGGCGGCGGGCGCGAGCGGCGGCGCTGCTCACTCTGGCGTTGCCCGGCTCGGCGTACGTGTACCAGGGTGAGGAGCTCGGCCTGCCCGAGGTGCTCGACATCCCCGCCGAGCTGCTGACCGATCCCCAGTTGGAGAGTCTCAAGGGCGGCCGGGACGGTTGCCGCGTTCCGCTGCCGTGGTCCGGTAACGAGCCCCCGTTCGGGTTCGGATCGGGTGGCGGCTGGCTGCCGTCGCCGCCCGAATGGAAGTCGCTCACCGTGGAGGCGCAGTGGGACGACGAGGCTTCCACGCTGACCCTCTACCGCAGGGCTCTCCGGATCCGGCGCGACCATTCCGCGCTGGGCGACGGTGAGCTGCACTGGCTGGACGGGCCGCCGGACTGCCTGGTCTTCGAGCGCAGCGGTCATTCCGACGGCCCTCGAATGCTGTGCGCGGTGAACACCGGCGACCGGAGCGTCCAGATCCCAGCCCGCGGTTCGCTCCTGCTGAGCAGCGAGCCGATCCGTATGGAGGGCCCGAACGCGGTCCTGCCACCCGACACCGCCGCCTGGTGGAGTACTGAGCCCTCCGAGGAGCCGGACACGGGCGGCTGAACGCAGTCCCACCCGGCGGCGCGGCCCCGGACCGCACGAGGCTGCCCGGGGCCGGCGGTCGACCGCGGCTCCCGCCAGTTGGAGAGGCGGCGTCTTGATCCGGAACTCCGGAACAGGGGGAGAGTGGTGCGCCAGAGGGCCGGAGCGGCATTGGCCTGCTAGAGCGGCTTGTCGGGCACGCCGGTCACGCGTCTGTTGTGAAGCAGAGTGCTCGGTGCCCGTTCTTTTCCGTCTTGAAGGCTGCCGTGACGCTTTCGGCTGGCTTACGGTGTTGAGCACCCTGGGTCCGGCACGGAGGGCGGGCGGTATGCGGGACGACGCAACGGCGCGGAGCGGGCTCAGGAAGGTGCCGCTGAGCAGGCCCGAGCGGCGCGCGGAAGTGTTCGACGCCGTCCTCGCCCTGCTCTCGGAGGTCGGGTACGAGCGGCTGACCATGGACTCGGTGGCCAGGCGCGCGCGGGTGGGCAAGGCGACGCTGTACCAGCGCTGGCCCACCAAGGCCCATCTGGTGATGGCCGCGATGGAGCGCTACCGGCCCGTGGTGTCCGGGCGGGACGCGGGCTCGTTCACCGAGGACATACGCCAGCTGCTGATGGCGTACGTCGCCAGCTGGTCCAGCCTGGACCGCGGGCTGGTCATCGCGCTGCTGGAGGGCAGCCGCCGGGACGCCGAGCTCGCCCGGCTGCGCCGCGAGCGGCTGGCCGATCCCGTGCGGCGCTCCATCGAGGCGGCGCTCGACCGGGCCCGGGAACGCGGCGAGATCCCCGGACGGGTGGACGCCGGGCTGCTGGCCGATCTGCCCTTCGCGGTCATCCTGGGGCATGTGCTGATGCAGGACGAACCTCCAGGCCGCGAGCTGGTCGACCGGTTTGTGGACGGCATCCTGTCCCCCCTGCTGGACGTCCCCAACCTGCCGGAACCTCGCGTATAGAACGGATCCGTTCTACTTTCGAAGCGGATGCCGTCTCCTCCGGCGAGCCGCCGCAAGCCGTCCCGCCGGGAGCGGCACAGCGCGAGTCTCCGAGGAAGGGATCTCGTCCCATGCGCGCTCCGCAGCCCCCCGCCTCCGTCCCCGCCCCGCTTCCCACGCGGCGCGACGACCCGCTCGACCCGCCACCGGCGCTCGGCCTGCTCCGCAGCGAGTCGCCCGTCTCCCCTCTGTCCTTCCCCGACGGCGCGACCGGTCTGCTGCTGACCCGGCACCGGGACGTGCGCGAGATCCTGGCCGACGAGCGGTTCAGCGCCGACCGGGCGGAAGCCTCCTCACCGATCAGGCGGCCCGCCTTCCGGCCCGAGGACCGGACCGGTTCGCTGCTGTTCATGGACCGGCCGGAGCACACCCGTTACCGGCGGCTGCTCACGCCGTTCTTCACCACCCGCCGGATGCAGGCCCTCGCGCCGCGCGTCGAGCGGATCGTCGCCGACCACCTCGACGCCCTGCGCGCCGCCGGCCCGCCCGCCGACCTGGTTCCGGCGTACACCCTGCCGATCCCGTCCCTGGTGATCTGCGAGCTGCTCGGCGTGCCCTACGCCGACCGCGCCCGCTTCCACGCCTGGTCGGCCGCCCTGCTCAGCGTCACCGCGGACACCGGGCGGGTGGCGGAGGCCAGGGACGCGCTGCTGGAGTACATGCGGGACCTGGTGGCCGCCAAACGGCGCAGCCCGGACGACGCGCTGCTGGGCTCGCTGATCACCTCCGGGGCCGGGCTGAGCGACGCCGAGCTCAGCGGCATCGGCCGGCTGCTGCTGGTCGCCGGGCACGAGACCACCGCCAACATGCTGGCGCTGGGCACCCTCACCCTGCTCACCCGTCCCGGCCAGCTGGCCGCGTTCCGCGCCGGCCCGCAGGCGGCCGGCCCCGCGGTCGAGGAGCTGCTGCGCTACCTGAGCATCGTCCAGTTCGGCGTCGTCCGGGTCGCCAAGGAGGACGTCGAGATCCACGGGCACCCGGTGCGCGCCGGGCAGACCGTCGTCCTGTCGCTGCCCGCCGCCAACCGCGACCCCGAGCACTTCGAGGATCCCGACGAGCTGGACCTCACGCGGCCGCCGTCCCAGCATGTGGCGTTCGGCCACGGCATCCACCAGTGCCTCGGGCAGCAACTGGCCCGCGTGGAGATGCGCATGGCCCTCACCGCCCTGTTCGACGGGCTGCCCGGCCTGCGCCTCGCGGTGCCGCCCGACGAGGTGCCCATGCGGCACGACATGTTCGTCTACGGCGTCCACCGGCTCCCGGTGAGCTGGGAGCGGTGACCGCCATGCGGATCGTCGCCGATCACGACCGCTGCCTCGGCGCGGGGCAGTGCGCCCTGTACGCGCCGGAGGTCTTCGACCAGTCCGACGAGGACGGAACCGTCGTGCTCCTCGCCGAGTCCCCTCCCGGGGACCTGCACGAGACCGTCCGCCGGGCCGCCCTGATGTGCCCCAACCAGGTCATCAGCCTGCACGAGGAGGCGGCCGCCGATGCGACCTCGTCGGCGGAGACGCGTTCTCCATGACCAGCGCGCCCGAACGGCGGTGAGAAGCCCGGCGCGCCTTGCGTGGCGCGGGCGCGCCGGGCGTCTCCGGTCGGTCCGTGCGCCCCAGCCACCGCGGGCCCACCCGAGAACCCCTCTCGCCCTGCCCGAAGGCGGTGACGGCATCGAGAACTACTCCCGGCACATCGACGGCCGCGGCCCCGGCACCGCCCCGAACACCCTCC